>JAJNDI010000038.1 GCA_021156325.1 Gammaproteobacteria bacterium | reverse complement strand
AGTCCGGAACGTGTTTTATAATTAGCTGGATTCATATACATGATTAACCTCCTTTGCGTATTAAATTAGAATACATGTATGTTTCATGCTTCATTGGGGTTATACATAACCTGATAAAACGGTATGAAATTAACATCACAATAATCATCTGGTTTATTGCCTGACTTATCAACATGATACCTATTGACTATCTGTTTAACACGCGGCAATATCTCTCTCGCAAGCTCTATGCCTTCGCCTCTGCTTTTTGGGCTCTGCGGAAACTTTACAAGCATGATAGTAAGTGCGGGATTAATTATTCCTGATGTCGTCACACTGAACTTATAACTAGGCATTGCCGCTTTTAGGTCTTTACGAATCAACTTTGCACATTCTTTAGCTGCCATTTTAAATCTCCCTTTATAGATATGTGGATAAACCGGTTGTGCTTGTAAAGTCACTTTGCAACATATCGAAATAAATACCGTCCGATTGAGTGATAAGTTTTCTATCCAGAGTCTTTCTATTGAATGAACCAAAATACTTAACATCGTAAAGATCCATACTGTTTAACGTTACATCAATAACCGATACTTTATTAAATACACCCTTTAAATGAAAAATAACTCCATTGGGTTTGGCCAGAATAATTTTAATTGGAACCATCGCTAAAAATTTATTACCGCCCATTTGCGCTAAAATAGTCTTTGCAATTTCGTTACTCATTTAGATCCCCCTCATTTCAACCATCCTCATTGGCTGGGATGTAAGAATGACTACAATTTGTAGTCAAGTTAAGTATGACTACAAATTGTAGTCATGTCAACCCCTTACCTAAAATATTTTGTGCTATGCAAATTTAGAGCAGAATAGAGACTTATCTTGATGGGACTACAGCTTGTCTACATAATAATCACACTTAAGAGGAAGGCAGGCTGCTATGCAAAAAGATCAAAAAAACAAAAAGAGACTTCTCGCGATCGATAAAGCGATTCAGTATCTGGGTTCCCAAGAGGCTCTCGTTAAAGCCCTAGGCGTAAACAGACGAACAATCTATACGTGGAGCGTGGGGACGAGAGAAATCTCAATGACACGTATCGCGCAAATCGTTAAGCTTACGAACGGCCATGTCACTTATGAAGATTTTTTTACCACACACCCAGACGACGATTAAAAGATAAACACAACTTATTACTTTTGGTTCAGTTTCTATCACTTGGATTTTTTGGTACAGTAAACCTTTACTTTCTCGTCTAAAAACCCTAAATCATACTGTTCTATGAGTTTCATCAATCGCCGTTTGTGATCTGCATTAAGTAAGGGTTTTGCCAATAAATTAAAAAAATCATCTTCGCTTAAAAGTTTCTTTAAAAAAGCGGGCTTTTCTTCAAGTAATACTACAATTGCACAAGTGACTACCCACTTTGGAGGCTTAAAAGTGCCTTGACTCATCCCCTCTATCGCTTTAGGCGAATAATAATTATCTTTTTCAAAAAGCGCTTTTACTTGTTGATCTAACCTTTCAGCTTTATTGGGGATAGACAATAATTCAGAAAAAATAACCTTGATTGTTTGCTCATGATTTAATTTTTTATATTCAGCTAAACCTATTTTATCTAAAATAACGAGAGCTTGCTCTTTAGCAGCACCTTTTAATTTTGCCGTTGCAATTTTCAATTCTTGAATGATCGCTAAAAAAATAGGATCATATATATTTAATTCAATATCATTTTGATAACAAAGTATGCGGATCTCATCCATCGCTGCTGAAAAATTCATCGGTAAACGAAAACGAAAATCGGCTTGTTTTTCTATTGCGTCTTCCCCTAAATATTTAGTGATCGCTTGCAAATTTAGCATAAACTGTTGTAATTCTATAATTTCTGGCTTATTCATCTTCTCCCATCCCTCAAATGTATCAGGTTGGGTTGCTATAAAAGAACCATAATTTGTTTTTGTTGTTAAAGAGACAACATAAATGCGTGGAGGCGCTCTTAAGTTCCGCTTGATTTGAAAGCCCAGCAATTTCATTGTTATTTATCCCATTTGACTAGTTTTGGTAGGTTTACTATTCTTTTCCTCAAAAACGATGGCGCTTGTTTATTGATCGCTTTTATTAAAACGGCGTGATAACTTATTTATTCTAGGATAACACGTTCGCATTTTATGCAAATAGCTGATCCCTTTCTAAGATGTTATTGTGCAAATTTTGATCGCTCTCTACGTTTGGCCGATAACGCACAATCACAAATAGCCACCGCCTGGTAAACATCTTTTTCATCCCTTTTAATGACGAGTTATTTTTCATCCTCTCACCAGCAGTTTATTTATCCTGTTTTTATAGCGTAACAATCTATCTACTATACTACAGCAGACAGTATTACATTTCATTAATTAATCAACATACCCTCTCCGCTATTGCCACTATGCAAAGTGGATGTGGCAGTGGCTCGCTGTTAACATTAAAATAGTGTATATTGATATCCCAATTGGGCTTTATAGACTTTTTCCCAATTAATATACAAACACTCGCCTAATTGATCTTTAATAGATTTGGCTAAATTAGCATTAAGTTGAGCTTTAGCTATAATCTCACCTATGACCTGCTCAGCATCACCCATTTCTAAGCAAGTGTCAAAATCACGTTCTGATAAGTTATGTTTTTTCAGTAAAGCATTTTCCCTCTTGAGTTCTTCAAGCAAATAATAATTTAAGATCAGTCCGGCGAATGCTGCACGCTCCTGATAACAGTCTATCCTGTAAATTTTTTGTTTTAAAAAAATTAAATTCTTTATAATTTTTTTATAAATAATTTTATCGTATTCTAATAAAATTTTTACATTCATTTTATTCACTCCACCTCGCTAATGACTAAAGTATAACGCTTTACTGACTTTAATCTATTTCAAAACTTTCTAAATTTTAACAGGAGCGTTTTTTAACGCTCCTGTTAATCTACGATACAATATTAAAATATCAACCCTATTTAACGCTTTTTTCCCATAAGTCAATAATATATTGATCCTTCGCATATGATGCTGCCATTTTACGCGCCTCTGATAATTTGTGCGTTACAGTATCTGTATATAAATCTAAATAACACAAGCTGCCTCTTTGATTATAACTCTTAATCGCCCTAAAAATGAGTATAGGGGTTTTTACTATGCCTCCAACTAACTTAACATGGTAAACGTTCAAATGTTTTCTTAAAAATTCTTTAACATTCAAGCGATAGAGTCGAGGTCTTGCCTGCTCTAGCACAGGTATTTCATTTAAAGAATATTTCAAGCCTGAAATGGAAAAAATCCGGTAGCTTCTTCCCCATCTTTTTTGGGTTTCTTTCCTTTCGTACAATTTAGAGCCTTCATAGATAGGTTTTGTTTTTTCTTGCCCATACAACATAATTAAATTATTTACATACTGATCTAGTTTTGCTTTTTCTTCTTGGAATGGCTTCAAACGATTTTGCAGTTTTATCAGCTGTTTAATTGCATTTTCGACACCGCACTGGTCAAAGCCAATAATATCCTCTACTGGCACAATAGCCTTGTAAAACGGATAAACCGTCATTTTTCGCAACCTTTTTGCCAGAATCGGATAGAAAAGCAACTCATTAGCTGATAAGGACGTATGCCCTATTTGTTCTTTGATCTCAAGTTCATCTTCACGGGCAGAATTACTATACATCCTAACACTAGGGTAATTGTGTTCTGAGTAATCATAGCTGGATCTAAAGAGATCTCTTAATTGGACTTGATAAACTAAATCCAAATGACGGGTTATTGCATTAGCATCTAATGTGATCATGATATTTATCCTCAAAGTTGTTTACAGAATGTCCATACTGGACATGGTTATAGTAGAGGGTTTTATTGGGTTTGTCAATACAAAATATAAAAAAATAATATCTTTTATATATATCTTTTTCCTTGACAAATAAAATAGAAGCGGTATAATTAATATTGTCCAATATGGACATTCTGTAAACAACTTTGAGGATATCATCATGACCAAGATTGAAGCATTTCAAGTATTAGGATTAAGCGGAAATATTAACCAACAAGATATTAAATTAGCCTACCGTCGCAAAGCCCAGCAGTTTCACCCGGATCGTAACCCTGCCGGCACTGAGATCATGAAAATGATTAATGCTGCTTATGAACTCATCAAAAATGAGGAACAATTTACCGTAGCTGAAGATGCCACTATTACCGATTATCCCGAAATTTTAGCGGCAGCCTTGGCTATCGTTATGCCTTTGGGCTTATCCGTAGAAGTCTGCGGGCTATGGGTTTGGGTTTCTGGCGACACCAAGCCCCATAAAGACACTTTAAAAGAAGCGGGTTACCTATGGGCGCCTAAAAAAATCATGTGGTACTACCGCCCGGCAAATGCCAAATCTTTTCGCTTTCGGGGCAAAGACAAATCCGAATGGTCAATAGATAAAATTAGAGAAGTTTATGGCTCTGCAAGACCCACTCAAACCAAAAGCTACTATTTGGAAGAAGCCAACTAGTAAGGGAATGTCTGCCGGATCGGATCAAGATTTGATCCGGCAGAAAACTTAAACTTTCTTAGACCCATTAACAATTTTTAGGAGTACCACCCCATGAATATCAATAATGTTAAATCGTTTAAATATGACCCTCAAATTTCATTTAACCTATGTGCAGATGCAAACCCTGATGATCCATACTGCACTTTAGAAAGGATTATCGGCCAACATTGGATCAGTGCCAGACAAAGTGCCGACGAGATCAGACAGCAAATCGATATCCTGACCCAAAAGGCTAAATTAGAATGGGGGCAAGATGTTGTCTGGGAAATAGAGGGCGTTTCAGATTTTCCCTCTACTACCGGAATATGTGAAAAACGCCATTTCCTTGATGAAACCTATACCCTGGAAAACTTAAGCAAGGTTGCCAACACCTTACCCTAAAAAATTGAGGCGCGGCCACTGTTAAACGCTAAAGTAACAGTGACTGCGCCTCAAAGAAAAGGCTTGTGGTTTTTACCAAAAAAACACCCAGACGCCCCCATTGATTACCCCAATTTAGTCAGCATGAGAGCGTAAGGAACAACCTTTATATGGTGCGGCCTCTTTCCCCTTTGCTTAGGATAGGACTTACCCTGCTTTGGTTTCTTCCTTCTGCTTCTTTTTCCAGTCCAAGTCTTGTTTAAAAACCATCAAGGCAGCTTGTTCTAAAAAGTCATCAATACTGACCCCCGCCCAAGCAAGGTAAAGCTCAATTTCTCGCATCACGTTGGTGGGTACTTTTCCTTTGATAGCTTCATAAGTTTTTGCTGATGGTTGGACTAACGGCATGATTAAACCCTCCTATGGTTAAATGATGATTTTTCCTAAACAAATAACATTAAAAAAGTGGATTGTTAAAACAAAAACCAAGACCTAAAATCCCCCTCTTAAAGCCCCTTATGAGGCGTAAGAAAGCATGAACTTTTTCCCCTCAACAAAACACAATTTGGCATTGTGTTTTGTAATTTCTCGCCTGATTTTTCTTTAAAGAAATTTTTTATTTTTGACTTAATTTTTTTGGTATATTTTTTAAAGCCCCGTAGCCAGCCCCCACACCATCCGCAATGATGATTGCTTTTTTCTTTTTAAAAATCAGCAGCTTATGTGCGTTTTAAATGGGGGAAAGTACGCATCTAATCTTACGAAGAAATGTTAATACGTTGTATTAATTTCTTTGCTAACTCTTTGAAATAGAAAACCCCCATTTTAAAAAAATGACGGCATAAATTTTAATGACCACTTTGTTTTTATAATTCTCTTTCCCTATCCTCATGGATTTTTTGAGGAAGATTTGATGTTTTTTCTAGTCCTGTTTTGCCACTGATAATCCGTGAAACCCGCTGACTTTCCTCCCTGAAACTATCTGTTTTTTCTGCTGGCTTATTCCCTAAAACAGCTTCTATCCTGGGAGGTTTTAGATTGTCTGCGGCTCTCTCTTTACCCTCATCAGGACTCAATGATTGAATCAATTTTTGCATAACCTGAAGCCTCTGAGGCTCTGAAAGTAGGGTTAGCGGAGGCACTTTGACTTCCTGATTTAACACTTGGGAAACGGCTTCTACTCCCTCTTTTTTCAAGATATCGTTAAAGTCATATCCCTTTTCTTTTGGCATCGTCATGGTGGTTGAAAAACCCGCTTGCTGAAACGAAAATGCTGCCCGCGTTAACGATTTAATAACCCCAGGATTCATCCCATCATTATCTGCACACAGCACTATTTCTTTGGGGACCCCGTCCTTTTTCTCTAAAGCTTTTACTTTAAAATGCTCAAAATTAAATGCCCCAAAAACGCAATACACTTGCCAATGAGGGCTAGCTTTGGCAATCGATAACGCGGTTTCTGGGCCCTCTGCAATAGCCACTTTCCCCTCCTGACTATGCGTCACTTTGGCATGTTGGCCTTTTATATTGCCCATAGAAATTTTACTGGGCAATTGACTTAGCTTTTGGCCTGTTTTAGGGTTTAAAAAAATGGCTTGCACCCCTTGGGTATTGCGTAAAAAATCCGTGGCAGGCACCAATAAAGCCGGGTAGCTTTCTTTTAAAAAAGGATGAAAAAGTGCTCGATGAAAACGCAAGGTAGAGGGCAAATCTCCTGGAATACGGCGGTGTTTTCGAAGGTAAGTTTCAGCCAATGTCCCCGTAATCGGACGGCTCTGTTTGAGTAATTCTTTTACCTTTTTTTGTTTCATTTGCGCATCAGTATTTTCCTTTATCGCTTTTATTTTCTTATCTGTCTTTCCCTTGGCTTTCACCGAAACTGCTAGAGATTGGCCGCTTAATTCTGTTCCTATGCGCAAAGCTTCCTTGTGATCAACCCCATATTCACGGGCAATTAAGGTCAGTAAATTTCCCCCTTCTCCGCTTGAAAAGTCATAGTAGTTTGTTCTCTTTCAGATTTAAGCCTGGTCTCGGCTGAAGGGGCTTTTTCTTTTTCCACTACCGACGATAACCCCTCTTTTTCTTCGCCTATTCTCTCCTGCCTGGCCTGCTCTTTCACCTCGGGTTTTGGTACCCACTCCTCTCTTAATCCCGACGCCAATGCACTCGTTTTTTCTCCTAGATGGCTGCTGATTTGTTCTCGATATCGCTCGATATTATCGGTATAAAGCCAGGCTTCTTTTCTTGCCCGACTGATAGCCACATAGAAAGAACGACAGGTAGAAAGGTTCACATTATAGGATTGGGCCAACGCCAATACCCTATCCACCGTTTTACCCTGAGCAGAATGCACAGTGTCCACATACCCATAGCTCCAATGTTGAGATTGGGTAGCATTCAAATCTAAAATAACCTCTCGCTTTTGAGGGCTGGCAAGATTGAAACCCGGCGTCTCTAACACTGATAAAGTCAGAGTAGATTTATCATTATCAATAGACTTAACTTGACAGCTTTGTCCATTGGCTAAGGGTAAATCCCGATCGTTTCTGCGCCACCGCAATACCTCTCCTACGGATAAATCACGGCGTTTTTGTTCATAGACTTCCACGTGTCCTGAATATTGGCCACTTTCAAGATGCGGCAGCCATTCTATAGCCCGTCCCCCGTGCCGCAGAACAAGCCTGTTTTGTTCAGGATGGTTTTCTGCCACCTGCCAATAACTGCCTTTTGCTATTCCTAACCCCCGATGCGCTCGATTGAAGCGAACTATGCTGTGTAAGGGATAATTTTGTGCCCACATCCGCTCAATACGGGTGAAATTTAAAGGTTCCAATTGGTAAACCGGATGATTGTCAGGCCCAATTCGCCCCTGGTGTTGGAAAGCTTTTCTTACCACGGTATTGAGGGCATCCCGGTCTACATTGGAAGCAGTTAAGAGCAAGGTAGCCGCTTGCTCTTTTTCAGAGAGTTTTAAATAATGATCGGCGATTTGTCCAATTCTACTTTGAGGGGTTTTTTCTCCTTTCGATGGCGTTGTAGTTTCGTTGATATTTTCTGGCGTCTTTTCAGTGCCAGTCACCACAATATGGTTTTCCAATAATTGAAAGGCTCTTCCCAAATCATTATCAATGGTAGAATAAATAGCTTCTCGAAGGAGTGAGCCTTTAGGCTGGCGTAAGATATCTTGCATCACCGCTTTTTGCATTCCAGCCCGTTGCAATTCGGCAAACGGTTTTCCCGCTTCAATAGCCCCCAGCTGTAAGGTATCGCCTAATAGCACTACTCTTGCCCCCAGTTTATTGATGCCCTTCAGTAACGCATACATATCCCGGGTACTCACAAAAGAGGCTTCATCCAGGATAAATACCGTTTTGCTTAAAGGGGGCGGCATCAATAAATGGCCTAGTTGTTGTGCGATTTCCTGCTCTTTTTCAGGCGTCATGGCTGCTTTCTTTTGAATCACAGTGTCTAAGGTTTCTACCAGCCCTTCAAAATGGCGATTGAAGTGTTGTTGCCGCTCTGTTTTTAAGGCACCGCCCAATGTCATTTGATGAGGGTCTCTTTCCAATTCTTTTAAAAAACTGGCTACCGTTTGGGTAGAAATACCCACTTCTTTGCCCAGCACTTGCATAGCGGTAGTGCTGGGGCCTAAGCCATGCAATCGATAAAAAGAGGAGGGGTTATTTTTTTCAAGGGTTTGAGTTTCATCCAAGATGGCCTTGACGGTTTTAAGTAAGGTTGTTTTGCCCGTGCCTGCATAGCCTTGTATTCCAACGACGGCATCCTTATTCGTTAAAATAAGGGTAGCGGCTTGAGCTTGGCCCTTTGTTAAAGTCGATAATTTTTCCTCAAAGGGGTTTTTATGGATATCTACTAAGGGTAAAAATAATCCTTGGCTAACTCGCCATTCTTCCAGGGTAGCTTTCTCAAGGGCAATGGCAGGGGGAGTGGTTAAGGCAGGTTGTCCGTGGAGGGTATATGCAGTAGGCAGGAGGACTTTATCTTTTTTGGCTTGTACAATAGCCCCTTTTAAATCTTCCCCCGACACCAGGCCAAAAACCTGGTGCCAGGCTTTATCAAAAAGAGCCGTTTCGCTAAAAACGGATTCTCGCTCTGTCAAACTAAACGTCGCCAGCAATACGGCATCTTTAGCTAAATGACGCAGCTCTGAAGCACTGATTGGCGTTTTAGTGTGAGCATTCTTTTCACTGTCTTGATAAAGCGTTTGCAAAAGTGCATCAAAACCCTGAGCTTTGTCTTTCCAAGTACTTTCTAACGTATTGGCGTCAATGCTCTCTTTGGCTTTACGCGTATCCAGCGTAGCAATGCTGGAGGCTTTTGACCCACTCAAGCCTTTTTCGGCTAAAGCCGACTCAATCTGGGAACGTCTGCTCGAAAATAAGGTTTTGACCTCTATAGGTACCCCTTTTATTTCAAAGCAAGCGTTTTTTCCAGAAAGTTCAATTTCATAACCGAGCTTTCGAATTTGAAGGGCCAATTCACCCCGATAATATTGACCAAAATGAAGGGTATTGGCATAAACCCGCTCTAAAAAACCTTCTAACCCTGCGCCTCGTTCATTTCCCCGGCTCGCCAAAGCTCGCCAGTGGCCATCCTGGCGCTGGGTCATATTAAAGATAACGGCATGGGTATGAAGCTGTGGGTCTTGCTCACGAGAAACCGTATGATTAATCAAGGCAGCGACTAAATTATGGGTATTCTCATACGAAATTCCGCTTCCTTTATGGCTCACCCGCGCTTGGGCCGCATATTGCTCAATAACCGAGAGCGTTTTTTTAACCGCAAGGTGATGTGCTTCCAAGAGGCGTTTGTCATACCCTAACAAAGCTAAAATAGAAACCGATTTGGGCGCGGAAAAAGTTAAGTCAAAACCAGGCCGATGAGCTATGCCTCCCTCCACTTTCTTACCCAATTGTTGTCCGCTGGGCAGTTTTCCATTAATCAACGCATTAAATTGTTCGGTAGAAACCTCGCCACTTAACCCTAGCGCTTCTGCTCCTTTTCCCCACCAGGCATTTCCCAACCCTTGTTCTTTGAGATAGTAATTGTCTTCTTTGTAGTAATGCAGTGCATGGTTGGCCGATTTAATCGGCTTTGCTGTTAACATACGGTTATCCTGTATGAATACGAATAAATTTGAAGTGGTTTTAAAATGGAATATTTCTTAAAAAATAGACGACTTAAAAAAAGCAATGAAAAAAATAAATTGGACAAAACCTATTTTTAGCCTAACCGATAGATTGTTTGAATTAAATGGACATTAAAAACGTTATATTATTAAGAACAATAAGGGCTTTAACACAGAAAAAAATAGCTATTTTCGGTGTGTTTCCTCTTAAAAAAACGAAGCAAAGAAAGTAATTTATGGGCCATTTTCAAAGATATCGTTTAGAAGATGTTAACAATCCTTACAAAAAATAACCTTCAAGACCGCAAAAAACCACAAAAAAACCTTGCCAAAAAGAGCAAAGCTTGCTTATGATAAGCACACGCAAAAAACAAATCACAGGCAGAGGCTACCTAATAAACGTTTTTTTGGGGCACCGAACAAGTCAAGGAGTGTAAGGCAATTTGTCTTGTTCGGTTTTTTTAAGTAAGCAGTGTCAATATCGCAAAAAGCTTCTAATCGTTTAATCTTTAACATTACTCAAAATGGCTATTAACATTACATAAATGTACAATTGCTAGATATGCGTCTCGGAAGCTCCTTTGCATACTCTTCTTTTTTTCCATTTACTGAAAATGTACCTTGTTTACTTAGCAATAGTGCGGTATTTTCACCTACAACATCTACTAAATTGGCTTCTTGTTCAGGTAATACTGGTTTATTGTTACGTTCAGGAGGCAATGGAGGAGTTGAGTTGAATATTTTTTGTTGAGCAATAGATTGTTTTCGATATTGTTCTAATAAATTTCGCAGCTGCTGTTCTGACTCTGTATCTGTTTTTTCCAGACAAGAAAAAGGCGTTTTGCCAAATTTATTTTTTGCGTCAGGATCCGCACCTTTTTTTAGCAATAACTCAGCTATCTTAATACACTCCTCTTTACTTTTTTGGGAGTGTCTATCTTGAAACTGCAAAATAATGCTATGCAAGGGAGTAACACCACGCTTATCTTCAATAGACCAATCAGCTCCTTGTCCCAAAAGAAACTCTATACTTTCTAGCCCTCCTTGCCTACTTCGGACTGCCATCAGCAAAGCAGTAGCGCCTGTTTCTTCACAGCGCATATTAACGTTTAGTCTTTTCTGATTTATAGCTTCTTTTAAAAGCTCTCTATTATTTTCAACTGCAGCCTTAAACAAGGATCTATCTTGCTTCATATCCTATATCCTCCTCAAAAAACATAATCATTAATTTAATAAAAATGGGGTATCATTCGCGTTTTCTTCTGTATTTTCTAATTCCTCAATTTGTTGAGTGGCATTTCTTAAATTGTACAGATTAGGATAACCAATAACTCGTTCCTGTTCTACACTAATAAGTCTTTCTGCTGCCTCACTTACATTTCCTTTGACTCGTTGCAAGTCTTGTTGTTTGATTGAAAGATTTTCAGTCACTACATTCATTTGCTCAACATTTTCTAATGCTTGTATTAAGAACTGCAAGTATTTCTCTTCTGCTGCTACTAAAGCCAAATTAGCACTATTGATTACCTTTTTCCACAAGGTTATAGCCTGATTATGTTTTTCAGTGGGCAATAAGCCATAGATGCTATTTTCCATTTCTTTTAGCCCAGTTTTAATGCTATCTAACCGATATTGATCTAATCTATTAATAACAAACAATTCAATTTCCAAATCAAATTTCTTACTTTTTAATATTTCCTCACAGTTTTGACATTTTGAAATTAGCTCTTTAAGGAAGTTTAGCCTGTGTTCCTGTTTTGCTCGATGTTCCTGCTCCAGGTTATCCTTTTTTAGCAGTTCCTCAATTTCATCTGCTTCTTTCTTAAAATTTTCTCGAATTTCAGCTATTTCTTTGCAACGTCTCAATACTTCGGGGGTCCAGAGACTATGTTCCGCAGTGACCCTTTCTGCTTTTTTTCGATAATCTATTATTCCTTCTTTTAGAAACTTGGTGAATCCACCTATAAATCCTAAGCTAATTAACATCCACGTTCCGATAAGAAAATCATTATTATATACCCCGTATAATGCCAATCCAGCTAAAAGAATAACAATCAGACTTACTGTATGCACTATGACGCTTATTCGATTGGCATAAAGCCCAACATTTTCGAAAAAACCCTCTGGCAATAATTCTTCTTCAGAAAGGCCTAATTCTTTAGCTATCCGCAGAGCCGCCATTATAGCGCGGTAGTCACTATCAGTATTAAATGCTCTAGCGATCACTAAGGTGCCAGCCCCTGTTAACGAAAGTCCACCTGCGGCAAATCGGTTATCTCCTACTCCAAGAGTGTATGTCCCCGCTAAGGCCAACCCTGCACTACCAATAGGTAAATAATCACTTATTCTTCGAACAGTATTATCACTTAGCTTATAGAAAGGATTATCCATCCATTGTAAAAAGGGACTACAACAACTTTTTGAAGCTTCTTCGGATGAATCTTGAGGTATAGCTTGTGACACATTAAGGCTTACTTCGCCAGAAACTATGGATGTTTCTTGTTTTTGCTGTTCAACGATTTCTTCTTCTTTTTCATTTTCTTTCTGGCTTTGCATCTGAATACTCTCTAATAATAGGTTTGGAAATGGCTAAAATTCTATCATTTTTTGGGCAAAAAAATCAATAACCCCTCTCAAGGTCAAATAACTTATTTAATTCAAGCACTTATTAGTCTAGGTCATCTAATATCATTGGGTTAGGATAGGAATTCTCTTCTTGTGCTTCTCTTTTTTCAGCAAGTGTTTTTTCATTTGCTTTTAAAGCAACTTCCGTTAAAGCTGTATTATTCTTTTCAAACAAGGCTTCCAAATCAGCATCCATTTTTTCATTGAGGGCGCGGGGTGCAAAATGCGCTGCTACTGAGGGTCTTTTAGGGACTTTAAATTGTACCTGGGCTACCGGTATTTCTCCGGGTAATCGTAAGTAAGCCGTTAAATCGGGCAATCGCATGATCTCATCGATACTGACCAAGGGCTTAATACGACGATGACGGCTAATAGAAATGCCATCTCGAATAGCACTTGCACCGTATGAAATCCCCTCATTGGTTTCTTCGACTTCTTGTTTGCCCAAATCATTAGATGACCATTGAGCAGAATCCGTATCGACTGATCTAAAATGCACCCTCGTATTGCACAAATTGGAAATCGCTTCTGACTCATTTTGACCATAAATCATTCGAAGTTGCGCAATACTATGGGTAGTAATCACGATACATCCGCCATACTTTCGCCCTTCGGCCAAAGCAGTTTGTAAATAAGGCATCTTTTGCATCGAGTGCAATTCATCTAAAATTAGCCAAATACGCCTATCATCATCCGGCGATAAACTTATCATGGCATTGGCAGCAACATCTAACCAGGTCGACAATAAAGGACGCAATGTCTCGTCTTTGTCAGCGAGAGAAGAAACAAAAACCCAATTACGCTGGCTATCATCATTCATCCATCGACGGATGGAAAAAAAGTTATCCCCTTCTACCACATATTTTAAAGAGCGAAGATAAACCGCTAATACACTTCGAATGGATAAAGCGGTTTTTGCGATTTTTTCAGAAACTAACGATTCGGCTTCCGTATTTTTAAGCAACGTTGAAATCGTATCTAAATCGACCGTTAATAAATATTGTAAGAGTTTTCTCATACTGCGATTGGGATCAACAGCCATTTGTCTTGCGGCTGAAGCAAAAATAGCGCGTGCCCCATTGATCCAAAAGGGATCTTGAGCGGAGTTTGGCATGGGGATCAATGCTGCTGCAATACTGTCATAATCGGTACTGTCTCGACATTCCGCCCATAAGTTCCAGGGACTGCCTCTTTCATCCAGTGTATTTAAAATAATATCTTGTCGATGCTCTTTGTCATAGTGTGTCCGGATAAAATCCCCGTTTCTATCTAAGATAAATGCTTTATCTCCCCGCTGTTTAATTTGATCAAGCAATTCTCGTACTGCAACCGATTTACCGGTACCCGTGGTTCCATTGCAGAGAAAGTGTACTTTTTCTTTTCCCTTGATAAGCGGGATCTCCGCTAAAGTCAGCGTTGAAGCATTGCCTTGACGATGGATCAATCGTCTCAATGTCTTAGGCTCTACCAACGCATTGCCAGAGACATTCTTATTGGCAACTTGTTGCTTTCCTCGATTAATGAGAAAAATAATCCCACTGGCGCTGCTAAGCAAGGTTATCAACAATCCCCAATAAAGCGATTTCACAAAAACAGGATCTAGTACTTTCATAATATCCAATACGGCATCGGCATGAATAATATCTCGGCCGCGAGTAAGATACTTTTTTCCATTGGGCAAACGAAATTCCAGGGTCGCTTTTCTGTCAGTGCCCACTAAGAATTTTGCCAAATAATAACGATGCCACACGTAAAAATCGTAATGGTCTGTCTTAAGATAAAAAATACCCCAGACCGTCACACAAAAAAAGAAAATAATCAATAACAGCAATTTTCGGGTAATTTGGACAAACATGCGGATGTTATGTAAAAATGTTTGTCCACCGCGAGTATATTCCCTCACCATACTACTCATGGGGTTTCTCTTTTTTAAGAATGGGTGTAACAACCGTATTTTCATCGGCACATTTACTATAAAATGCGCTGGCTATTTCCTTTATCTGTTCAGCCGCTTTAGGATCAATTCGCTTTAATATTTCACGCCCAATAGCCACACTTTCAATAGAGGCTTTATTGACGACTTTCTCAATTTTACTGGGCCCCTCTACCGTTTTAAGTACCGATAGTCTGATAAATTGAGAAACCGTCATATTATTTGACTTGGCTTTTCGCTTTATTTTTTGAAACAACGCTTCTTCAATCCGGAAAATGACATTCTTTTCTTTTTGCATAAAAATATTCCTCTTTTAAAATAAAGGTGATAAATGACGCTAGTGAGAAGTAGGTATTGGCAATACTTCATTGGGACCAATAATTTTTAATGTAGGTTTTAACGACATGAAGATGTCCATTTTTAAGCGTGAAGACTGAAGTAATAACCGTCTCAATATTATGTTTAGGAGCCATTCCATAATGATGAGTAACTGCATGGTCTGGGCCAAGATTCGGGCTTTCTAACAATTGTTTTGAACCATCTCCCCAATCAATTTGAACCGATTGCACGGCTTCTTGTCTATTTTGGCCTAACGGTGTCTCTAGCCAAAAAGGGGCCGCTATTAACGATACATCGGCAGGCCCTTGAATCTCGCGGGGTGTTACAATAATAGGCCGATTATGCGCTCTGGTGGGGGAAGCAATTTCAACAGGCGTTCCTGATTGCATGGCCTCTACCAACGCTTGCGATTGCGCTTTAAGCGCATTGCTGGGGTCTTCATTAGATCGCGATTTTTTTTGAGACTTCTCTCTAGGGTCATCTTGAATAGTGAGCGAATCGGTGTATTCCGAAAAATCCATTTGCGACCAATTTAACAATGCCATTTGTTCAGGAGTAAATCCCGCACAATTGGGATTGTCATAATTACCCCAAGGCATCGCTGTAACTGTCGCATAACCTACGAAACGATATCGGCATTGCCCTGCGGTATTACACCCGCCATACACGGCTGTCTTTTGAGGAATCGTATCCAACCAGACAGGTGCATCCTGGCTCACTTCAAAGGGCAATAGGGCTTCAATGGGCTCTTTGGTGCCTTCACTTCTTTGCTTCCACTTTATTTTTTCAAGAGTAGGATTAGACGCTCTGGCATAATGATAAGGATAAATTTGCAACCCCAGAGGCGTAATCAAGGGGTCTTTATCATAATAATCTGACTCCTTACTGCTATATAAATTCCAGCTTAAGTCACTCACCACCGTATCTAATAAGCCATCTGGCCCTAACGATTTCACAGGCCAGCTACAGTGATATTGGTTATCCGTGGTATTCAAATCACAACTGCCTTTCAATAAAACCGATTTTGTAATAGGGTCCCACGTTGTCTGATGCGGGGGCTCTCGTGTAATCAGCCAGCCATTGATGGTTTGTCCCACTTTACTTTGAGGATTGGCAGGCAAACTCCCGCAAGAAGTACCTTCCTCACAGACGGCAAAAATAACGCCATCCCCATTGCATTTTGGCACTAAACTTAAAGCCCCAATATGAGAAATATAAGGTGTCGGATCAGTACAATTGAGAGGAAAGCTAAGACTGCCTTTATCTACGGAATTGCCAATGGACTTCAGGGGTTCCATTTAAGGCTTGAGTAGAAGTGCCTGTGGCATTAAATTGCCACAAAGAAGGGGTATCTTTATCCCAAACTATTATCGGCCAATCTTCCGGCTGCTCCCCTGAGTTTAAGCAAAGCGATTGCTCTAAAATTGAATCTTCTTGCACCCAGGTTTTAGGACTTTCTCCTTCGCAATTAGGCGCAAACGCAATGGGTTGACTGCCCCCTTCAGCAGTCATTCGTCCATGACAATTCCCTTCTTCACAGGTTAAGGTCACACTCATATCTTGACCATAAGCGCTGCTGCCTGAAAAAACCGCAAGCGGCCCTGTTTCTTGAACATACACGGGTACATGGCTTTTATCCAGGAGTGGCCAACTCCAGGCAGCTACTGATACTTCATTAACTACGATGGGATTCCACTTGCCACTTGTTCCCGTGAACCACATAAAATTAAGGTTTGAGACAATACTATTGTGTTCACTGTTGCTAACAGAGCTAGCCGCCATTGCATTGAGTTGTGCACGGCCCTGTTCTTGAATTAGTCGGTCTAACATCGAAGGAAAGACACAATACATATAACGGCGTTCTCGACAAATGCCAAACATTAAATGCAAAGAACAAATATCATCAATTGCTACTGTCCGCTCAGCACGCCTTGCTGCGGCTAAACTTAACTCTTCTGCCTCACAGCTATTAAACGATAAGAAGCTGCCTGAACGGGTTAAGTCTTTATCACAACAATCGGTATTAAAAGGGCCCATATCCATTGGATGCCGACATTTCATGGCATCGCCTGGGAAAATCATAAATTGGGGCCCTGTCTTACCGTCTGCAATGGCATCATTAATGGCATTATCAATCTCTGATAATACCCCCATGTAAGTTGCTGCCGTTTTAAATTGCTGTGCTTCCTGTTGAACTGTCCAGGTATCGTGGATAAAGACTTCGTTACCTTGGCCATAATCGCCCGCGCTACATTCGCTTCTCGTTTCCCAATCGCTGCAGACGTTCTCTGTTTTCATCAAGGTACAACTATAAGTCGTGGTCTTATCGGTGGGGCTTGTTCTTTCTTCATCTACTTTGACACAGCTATTGCTTATATCAGGATCACAATCTGTCGTCGAATGAAGCCAATCAGGACAGGACACAAACCAGGAATATTGCCAACAATCTTTGTATACAGGAATATTGTCGATGATGCGCGTCCCCACCGGTTGTGTACACGCTTCTCGTGTTTTCACGCAATGTTTATCGATGGTAGGAGCAGCGGGCGTGCTTTGAGATGTTTTGTTGGAGGAAGAAGGCGGTGCAGCAATACTCATCGAAATAGGGAAAAGGATAACTATGATCAAAGGGTAACGTAATATTGAGTACACACCGCTTTTCTTCATTGGGATACCTTTTTCACAGAAGATGGGGTTTGCTTCGATTGCGATGTTGACTTGGGAATGTCTTTCACATCATGACAAGTTTCCTGCCAACTATCTTTCTCTTTGTTGGGATCATAATGGTAATACTGGATGGTGTAATTCATGGTGCTGCCTGATTTTGAGGTACGACTGACTTTAAGCGCCGTTAATTCTACCCAAATCCGGGAACACGCACTGTGACTGGAATCATCAAATCTACCTCCAAATACAAAAGGTAATTCAGGATGAAAATTCGGATCGTCCCAACCTTGTGCACTACTGTTGTGATCGATTGGCATAGTATCTTCGCATTTGTAATTGGTATCATAGCGATAATTAACTTGCACTTCGGCATTGCTCGTCCAATCTGTACTCGGTTCTCCACAGCCCGTTCGGGTAACGCTATAACTTCCATCATACAGACTGATATAAAAGTTATAATTGTAATATCCATAACCGCCGCCGTTACAAACTACTTCAACTGTTTCTACATGGATAGGTACACTATCGCTTTTCTCAACCGATTTACCATGCGTTACTATTAAATCTGAAGTGCAGATTTGATTCTTTCTCCCAAAATGTTCATGGCAAACTTGTGTGACGTTATAAGGCACTTCCTTTTCTTCTGAGGCGACACATGCCGTTACATCATGGCATCCTTCAAAAGAACCGGTACTTTGCCCATCGCAAGAGTGATAAATCCCATCAATGAAAACCCCCGGCACATCTCCCATGCAGGCCCGGTAACTGGGTACACTCGTATCAGATAAGAATGCTGATAAGAGGGTTTGGGTATTAGCGTTTTGCCCTTCCAACACCGTTTTATAAATAGGACTCGTTAAGGATTGATTGCGCGCATCATGAGACATCGTTTCACTGCTGGTCACAACGGATTGGGTTTCAGTCATGACTCCTTCACACACACCCTGGCTATTGCAGGTCGCTTGCCACGTTGCTCCTGCTTGTAAAGTAGGCGCATTATTAAGAGGTAATGAAAAAGTCACACTGTCAGAAGGCTTGCAAGATTTTTCATCTAAGTATTTTGTACAGGTAGTTACAGAAACACTGTTGCTTTCAGTATCAGCGCAAGGAATAGTGATAGGACTTCCATTTAACCCCGTCGTTTTATTGGTGAATCCACTTGAGCAAGCTGGCATTTTTTTAAAGCTAAAATGCGCTTGCATAGAACCTTCGGCACCCTTCATGTCTAAAGGGTCGCCGCCATCCCCTACCATGGTAGCGCTCACCCCTAAACTGGATAACATCGCTTGACTGTTATTTGTGTCAAACACGGATTGCGCAGAATTGGCTAATTGACCGGCTAAAACATCGGCTGAAACAGAATCGTCTGCCAAGACAACACCAGGGATAAAAAGCCAGAAGATGACAAGTGTCTTCTCAAGTACCTGTTTCATAATAATACCCTGGGCTGGGGTGCTGGTTTTTCATGAAGTGCTTCAACCACAGATTTATCTCCAATGGCACCATTTTCTAATTCACCTAATCCCTGTTTAGCCAATAAATCACTGACCCCTGATTGATCAGGCAATAAAGCCGCCTCCCAATCGCCACGAAATAAGCTTTCAGTTTTATTGTCTAATTGAGGTCTCATTTCAGGTTCAGTAAGATTTTTTTGTAAAGTCTCTCTTTTGGCAAGCCGCTCTTGAAGCAAGGCAACTTGGGCTCCTGCTTCTTCAAACCTTTCTAAAGCCCACGTCGTTGATACATTGCCGCTCACTTTAAAATAATTCTCTTCGGCTTCGGGTAAACACCCGCTAGACTTGCCTTTACCTTTCACACAGCGAGGCTTTTCATTCGTTGGAGCTAAGACAATGCTAGGCACAGCAGTAATATCAAATAACTCATATAAGTTGGGATCAATATCCACTTCTGCATGAGCACCCTTATAATTAACCAGGGGGTAAATCTTCGTAAAAATAAATTGATGTAAATTCATTTTGGGAGTCACTCCTCGTAAAACTAAAGTGCCCCCTGTCCAAATGGCATCTAACATATAGGCTTTGATTAGCGGGTCTGGCATAGAAAATGAAATAAAATAATATAAATAGCCTGGTTGATGGCCGACGGTCGTATGAGGAAATACGTGATTTTTTATCAACGATAGCGAATTATCCGTAATCTGCTGTATCTTTTGGCTTTCAACCGCCTCATTAGCCCCTTTTGTTTGAGAACGTGCCTCTGCCCCGCTTAAGACCAGGATAAGGATCGCAACAACCCCCATTACCAATAAACTATTGATGAGTTTTAGCGCATACAACATTGCTGTTCCTGAAAAATGACTTGGTTGAGATTTTCTTCATACGGATAGGTTTCAACCGGCGCATATTCCCATACACTGGTCGCTGCCCCAATACTCATCCCTTCACCGTGATAAACCACCGGGTACACGGGATCTATTGAAAATTGCGACTTCATCCAAATCGGCATGATATAAGCTCGACACTTGGCAAATTCCCCTACCGTTTGCCACAAAAGCCCCATTTCTGATAGGCGCGCAATAAATTTTGCTCCCACTAAATTAGCCGACTGCAATCTATCGACTGAGGCATTGCCGTTACCTGTTAAGGGATAGACTGAACCCCAGCTACCGGCGCACCAAAATAAATCATCAATAGGACGATTAGCCGTAGTCGCACTGATAGCATCCATTGCACAAACCGATTGCGCAAAAGGATTCGCAAAGAGTAACGCTTGAGGCGCAAAGATAGCGCCCCAGGCATCATCTTGCCAGGTCGGGTCAATCTCGGTCATATAGGCTAATGCAAAACCAGAGACTTCCATACACAAGAAATCTTTAAACATATCAAGGACTGAAAAAATAGGATATTCGTACCAGTGGACTTGCCAGCGTGATGCACTGTTAGCCCTCTCTTGGAGCTCAGTTTGTTCCGTTTCAAAACCGCTAAATAGCTGCAATCCACCTAAAGAAGATAAACACCCCGGCGTCTTAGCAATTTCCTCTATATAAAGCGGTTCGTGGTAATTAACCCGAATACCCATCACCGGGATATTAAGGATTTGGCTGGGGCAAAAACAAACAGGCCCCGTGAGAGTAGAAGGAGAATCAGGACTTCCATCCCCTACTTCCAATTTAACGCCAAAGATGCGAATGGGAAAAATCATATCCCAATTGACATCCAGAATAGGATTTAAAAAACGTCCCGCACAAGAAGCATCCGCATACATTGTTGAAGGCAAAAGAAACCCTACCCCCATTAACCCTATCACGATTCCTCGCATGAAAAGGCTACTTTTGAGTTTTAGCTTCGATTGCATGGTTTTTCTTCTCTGAAAAAGGAAGCGGGCATCCGTTCCAACACTTTTTTAATACTGATGCTTCATAGGGTAAGCCAAAGGTGCTCACTACTAATTGATATCGATGTTCATTTACTCCGATATTAAGGAGACTCGGAGTCGCTTTAATATGAAAACGGTTAATGAGATTAGGATTTGCATAATAAATGGGCTGATGCCACTCTTTACCGAGCATTTGAGGATCACCCTCTGTCATCACTAGCAATAAGCGACCTGGTACAGCTTGGATGGCTTTTTTTGCAAAATTAACTTGTTCTTCAGAATGTCCATTAAAAAAAAGCATGGCGGTTACAGGCTTTACCCACCTTAAGGGATTTACACTAAAACCCGCCGGAAAATAATGCTCTTTGTCAATCCAAATCCCCTGAGACAACGTAATGCTGGGATCAACATACTGTGTTTTATTTTCTTCTGCGATAGGTAGCGGCAATGGCTTTAAGTGGCTTCCCCATTGAGATGCTTGCGTCTTCAGTTGATCATTAAACTTGTCCCAATTGACTTTTGAAGCATCACTTGCAATCGCTTCTTTTAAGTTAATTTCCTCAATAGGCCACAAAACACCGTTCACCCCTAAATCTTTTGCAGAAAGTGTTGTTAGCCAGCAACACATTAAAAAAAGCAATAAAATTCTTTTGCACATAGATTCGTTTATGCACCTAATCAAAATGGTTTTTTAAGATAAAAAGAGGATCTTTTCGAAAGAAGTTCGCGCTAAACACAAAAAGTTTGAGATATTCTGCGTAAAACTGACAGAAAACCGTTAATAGACTAACAAATAGCCTCGATTGGAACACCGCTCATCACAACTAACACTTTCTCAGGCTGCTGTGATAATGTAGTCACATTGATTTTAGTCGATATGAGAGCAGAATAATTCTTGGCTTTCACTTGGCTGCCTAATTGTTCAGTCACGGCTTCAATCGCTTTTTGAATGGCGTCTGCGGTAATATTCCCGCTCACAATTTTAGCTGCACTCAACGGCTTTTCCCCAACTGCGTCTAATTGACACGATCTCAAGGGTAAATTATCTGTGGTAAATACCCCATAATACTCTGGTTTTGCAAACACGTTACCACTTAATACCAATCCTAAGCCTATCATCACTATTTGATTCCATCTACACATCGTTTACTCCTCACTAATTGGTTAAAAAGACTTTGATCTTTATTTTCAAGCGCCGCTAACATCTTCATTGCAATATAAATCAATTCCTTGATCAATTCTGCTGTCAGCGTTTTTAATAGACCTAATTGAAATAACGTTTCCGAAAAAAGCCCTTTAAGTTGTGCTGCTTTGCTTTCTATCAATAAGGGCTTTTGAATAATGACCACTGAATGAGATAGTAGCTTTTCTATTACTTGACAAGTTTTTTCACCCGCAATCTGGTTAGCATAGAATGCCCAGTGATTTAATTGCACTAGCGCTGGTTGTAAAGCTTCTTTATATGAATAAGGAACTGTAGATTTTATCTTGAACAAATGCACGAAAGCCTCTGCCGATGTGCCAACATCTTTTGAAAAAGTCCCATCTACTGTATCCGCTCGCTCTCTAAACCAGACATCTTCAGAGGCTTTTTCTTCTTGAATGGGTTCTATAGGCAAAGTGGTACGATGGTAACAAGCCATCCATTCTTTTATCAAATTATCCATAGATCATTCACCTAATGAAAAAGGCGATAAGCCTGAATGATATTCCATAATCCGCTTTTCTGGGTAATCACCGGAAAGAATTAAGGGATATTGTCCATACCTTTGATCAGGCAATGAGCTATCCCATCGAGATTCTTCATAGAACTCAGTAGAAAGTTGATTGTTGATCCCTGTAATAGAGATAGCTTCATTATAAGGTTTATCTGGGATCTGACTCACTATATCTGTTTCGATAAAAAAGAAACAAACTGTTTTGAGCACCACAACGGCTATCCCTATTTCAGTCATCCAGCCTAAAGTAATCTTATCATACGATGCCAAGTAAAAAGTAAGACTCATGAAGCCTGATGCTGCAATAATATAGGGCCAACTAAACCCCACCCCATACCACCCTGCTTTGAATCCTTTGGCAAAATAATCAGGACTGATAATACCTAACAGCCCTTTGGCAAGACAAAAAATTCCTAAAGTCCATACCACAAGCGGTGTACCTATCACTTCGGGTAATTTCAAATAAAATGGATATAACAAAGACTGAGTGTACTCAGTTCCAAACACAAAATGGCTGGATTGTAATAGCAACAGTATAAAACCTGTGTAAAACCACAATATGCTGACTATATAAATATAGGTATCCGCCCCTTTGATCAAATGATAGGCTTGTCGTTTACGTTGATTGTCCTTATTCATACTTAATCTCCTTGACGCTTACTGGGATCTTGCCGAAAGACGCCGGGCGGTAATTTGCCTGTACCCTTGGAAACCGTCTCTTTATCCGAAGCCAATTCTTTTTGAACTGTCTCTGATAAAGGGGTATTTCTTTGCTGCGGAGCGCGTTTTGTTATCGCCTCACTCCCTGCCGCTAATTCTTTCTGGGTCTGTTGCCAATTATGGCCCATTTCTTGAGACATTTCACGTCCTGTTGTGTGCATTTTATGCTGTACGGTTGGAAATGTCGATTGATCTTGGGTTAACCCATCCCAATCATTAATATCAAGGGTTTTATTATGGGTATGAGTAGTAGTGACGCTGCTTGAAGTCGATTCTTGTTGAGCCAGATCTTGAGAAGCGGCTTCTCGAATAGTCAATCCTTCACTATGAGAAAATACCGTATTTAACGCTTCAGTAATATTTTGCGTGTATGAGCTTTCTTCGCTTTGAGATTGACGCTCGCTATCAGAGAAAGACAACGATTGACTATTGGAAGCCTGATATTGCATAGAGTATCCTGCCCCCAGACCACTTGCCAAGCCGCTTGCAATGCCTTTAGCCGCTTTCCAAGCTTTACTGCCGCCTGTTTCTGCAGCGGCTTCCGTAGCGGCTGCTTCTGCCCCTTCTGCTTTAATGGCTGCCTCAACGCCTTCTGCTCCGCCTCTCACACCGGCCCCAAAGAAACGCGCTATTCGACTGATAGCAGCCGCGGCGACTTCTGTACCCTCTTCTGCCACAGCCACGCCTCCTGCCACAGCCGCTTCTTCAGGAATTGCTGCAATGGCAGCTCCTACTAAGACTCCCGCTGCACCGGCTGCCATCGCTTTGCCAACAGCCCCTCCACCCATTGCTTCAGTAGTCGCAGCATACGCCCCCTGCAAACGTTCTTTAGCACCTTGTATAAAGCCTTCTCGTGCCGCCCCTTTCGTTCTTGCAGCCATTGCCGTATCAGCCATCCCATCGGCTAATTCCTGTTGTGCTATTTTGCCAGCCGCTGTTAATTCCCCTTCTGCCGATAACAAACCCGCTTTAACCCCCCTTCCTTTCAACCCTTTAATAATACCCCCTGCAGTACCGCTTAATCTGGCACTCAATTCGCTTTGTTGTGAATTCGAAAGTTTCGCTTCCCTCGTGCCTGATTGACTTTCGATTGCTGAATACGCTTGCCGTTCACCTTCAGTCATCGATTGCTCAAAGCGCAGGCTTTCGCTTAAGTTTTCATTTTGATCAATTGAAGCACTGTGATTGAGATGCGATTGATCACTCATGCCGGATTGTACTGTTTCCTGAGAAGTCTCTGATTGATTAATAGGCGCTCCATTGATGAAAGCAGATACCCCGCCTGCATCAGCCTTTACACCAATATCCGTTGCCATCGCGTGCAGCATGGCAGGATGGACGCCCATATCCACCCTTTTTGCGGTATTCGTTTGTCCTGATTGAAGATTGTCATAACTTTGGCTGTCTTGCGTAATGTTGCCAGTAACCGCTTGTGTGGCGGCACCATTACCAAATTGGTTGGCTCCAATGCCGCTCAAGAATTGATTGAGTGCATAACCGCCTGAAAACACCATTGCAAATGCTAGCATCGGCATTAAGGTATCGACATATCCCCCCACTGCTAAAATAGTGGCACTTCGCACACTGATAAAAGGCTGCCCTAAAACCGATAAGCCTTGATATTGATCCCATACAGCACCAACACTACTATGCAGCCATTGGGTAAGAACCGCATTACTAATAGCGAGTAACACCCACGTTAGCGGAAACCACACCAGTAATTTCACATAATTGGTAAATAAGCGAGAACCACCCCCCGGAAACGCTAATAACAATAAGACCATCGGCCCCATCGCTAACACTAAAATTTCCAAGAATGCATAAAGATACCCAAAAGTGGCTTCAAAGACACTCGCTTGATACCGCCAGGAAGAGACCGCTTGTCTATCGGCTTGTGTGACAAGGGATTGATCGGTCAATGCATTGGAAGCGGCAATATTAGACATCATAAGGCGGGTATTATCTCGAAGAACACTTACCATCGCCGCTTGCTGTAAGTATTTGCCAGGCGTTGTCGTATAACTTCCACTTGAGGCAACATAATCTAGCGTTTCAGAAAATAATTGACTGGCTAAACCGGTGGTCGTATCAAATCCCCAATTCTGGTATAGTCCATTTGCCATCTCACTTTCAGAAGCAACCAGCGCTTGATTGATCAAACTATAGGCTTCCTGGCACGTTTTCACCTGATCTGCTATGGCAACCGGTTTTAAAGCCGTGCCATAATACGTTGTCATAATGGCAGGATTGACATCGCCTATTTGAACTAAGCTCCACACGTCTTGTGACGTTAGCAAGGCATTGGTGGTTATCTTTTGTGAAGCAATCATCGGAACCATACAATCTGTCACAAAGTGGGTGAGGCTTGCTTTAAGATAAGGATCAACGATGCGATATTGAGCGCCATCGGCTATCATGCGTGCGCCCACATTAAAAGGTGCTCCGCTGCCGCTGCCTGCCCCTGTTAAGGTTAAATCGGAAGGGAGGCTACCCATCGTCGTAAACGCTTCATCAAAAAGGCGTGCGAATTTATAACCGATTTGAGAAAGCGCTGAAGCAGGCAGCCCAATAATAGCAGGTACGTCAGCCACTACAATGTCAGCCATTGGATCTATGGGATCTTCAATGGCAATATCAACAGTATAATTCACAATAAGCATCGCTAATATTGCTGCAATTAAAGGCGTTTTGGCCATATCTACCACGCGCGCTTTAAAAACACTTGCCATTACTGCAATCCAGAGGATAGAAACTAACGCTACTGTTTTAAGCGATATCCAGAAAAAATCACTGGCACAAATTGCTCGTATACCTTCTAAAATGGCACCCAAAGCCCTGCCATTTCCAAAGGCATAAATGACCCACGCCGATGTTGCAGCACTGACCGTATGCATCATGAAGTTATACCTACTAATCCCGCCCCATACGCAAAGCTATCGCTCAATCCGCTTTCCAAGACTTGCTGATAAATTAAGGTCTGAATTTCATGAACTTGGGCTGTCCAGGTTTTACTAAATTGCGCGCTGTCTAACACCGTTGCTAATTTCCTTTGGGCATCGGTATTTAATTGTCCTAAAGCCCGTAATAATTCACGGTATTGTTGCTCGCCTAATCCCAAGGTGCCCGTACTGCTATTATCGGAATCCTTTAACGTTAAGTTATCTTGAATATAAGCTACGGCATAATGTCGTGCGACTAAATCTGCTACATTATTGACTAACGCCGTCGCCACATCCGGCATAATAGCCCCTACATTAATCGCTTGTACCAAAGGAATGGGTGCCAGTGAAATAAAGGCTTCTATCTCATCCTGAGTAAAACGCGCATCATATTTAACGGTGGTACCATAAATTTCAGCAGGCAGAGTAATTGTTTGTGCCGTGCCCAGCGGTTTTGATTGCTGCACATTAAAGGTCGCTTGAAATAAGAGCGCATAAGAGAGGCCGTAAAATCCATAATACACCATGTCTTTTTCACTAACCGGATCGCCATCACTGGAGGCTTTTTTTACAAATTGACTGTCCATAATTTTCACTTTCTTCACTTCGGTACACATGTTGAGATTCCAGGTCTGTTTATCCCCGCATTCCAATAGGTAATATTGCTGGTTATCTATTGTTGATACCCCATACATCAAAATGCTGGTTAAATCTTCCATCGTGAGCGTTGGCGGAAAAGGTTGATTTTGCGGATCTCTTTTTCTCCCATCATCTGTCAAAGCTGCATCGCGCACAACCGTACCTACCAGACTTTGTATAAAATACTTTTGGACATCGGCTAACCCTGATAACATTTTCCAGGTGAGATTACCAATCGGTGTCGATTGCGCTCGCTGCATCTTGGCATGAGGATCTGAAATAGCATCAATTTCGTTGCCGATTGCATCAAAGGCTTTACTAATATCCCCTGTTAAATCAGACAGCCCTGCAAAATAATCTGAAGATGCCCCTTGATTACTTTGAGCGTTGGCTCCTTCACCATTTACCCACTCACTTAAAGTGTCATTGCTTTCAATAGCAGTATTCACTAATCCTTTAGCAAAGTGACAAGAATCTAACGCCATTTTATTGGCAAATTGAGCGACCGCTTGCAAATCAGACAGGACGGTTGAACACACAGGACACAGTGTTCTTAACGCCAGTTGAAAAGAATAACCCAATGCTGCTTCTGAAATCGATTGCAATAAATCAGTAAACTCAGACCCCGAAATATAAGAAAACGCCCCTTTAAAGAGACTGATGCCATTGCATCCTACTGTCAGTGAGGGAGGCGTCATGCTAATTAACTGGACTGATTCATTCGGAAAATGTACTGAAATCATGCCGCCTGTCATATAGCCTCTTGTTTGGGTACTATAGACACCCGCTTGTTGTCGTGTGACGAGCGAGTTAAAAGCATCCGATAACATCAGTGCTGCAAAACTCGATTCACTCATCAAGCAAGCCATCACTATACTGATAAATCCTATTGTCTTTTTCATGAGCAGCCTTTAATAATAATTTCTACTCGACGCTCTGAGTAAGCGTCATTTAAATCCCAATAATGCCAGGGAGTCGCTCCATAGCCTTCTGTCTTAGTGACACTCACCCCTGTCTTTTGTAATAAATGACTAACCGTAGCGGCACGGGCTTCACTTAAATCCTGGTTATAAGTATCCTTCCCACTGCGGTCAGCATATCCTGTAACCCACACTTTACAGTGTTTGAAAGCTAATTGGCTTATCTGGTATTTAAGGGTTTCCTCACTTTTTGGATTTAAGGTGCTTTTATTCAAATCAAAAAATACGACAAAGCAACGTGAATCTTTTAAAGTATCGTTCTTTGAAGCCTCATGTTGGCTATAACACAGCACATGACGCTCAACAGAGTCTAAGGAAGGTTTCGCCTGGTAATTTCGTTGTTGATTGACGACTACCGGCGTAGGAGCTAGCGCCAATACAGGTAATAATACAGGGATCATGTTTTCTTCTCCGAGTAAGTTTTATGGTCGGGGCCATTCACTAAAGTCATCATACTGTCTTCTGCCAACAAGTAGGGTTTCAAAGCGCTAAAGTTAGGGATTTGAGTTTTGCGGCCTCGACTCACCCCTTGAGTAAGCGCATGACGATAAGCTTCGACAAAATTAATGATTCGATTTTTTAAGGTAGGCAAATCCGTCAATCCATTGCCAATGCGTATCCACTGCTCAGAACCTCCTGGACTCAAAGGCGCTAAATATAAAAATAAAGCGGGCACCCATTCCACACTTAACAACGCGGCAGGCTTAAGAGTAGCAGGGGCTACCATCACGTTATCAAATCCCTTTAAAGGGGCGCTATCTAAAGAGGCATTCCAAACAGGAATTTGCGTTTCTTGAGACAATGCTTTGATAATAGGTACCTCTTTCTCACAAGCTATACAATCGGAACGTGAAAAATAAACAAGGATGCTGCTTTTTGCTAATAAAGCAAAAAAGTCCTTTTCTTTGTCCTTTTCGATGTTAATCACCATCAAGTTCCCAAATTGTGACACGGGGCTTCGAATACGAGGGTCTAATTCCGGATGCTGCACTAAGTTATACTCCCAGGTATAAGAAGCTGTCATCGCTTGGGCCACTGACCAGTGATTAAACCGCTGAAATTGATACACAGCTTCCGGATCATGCGCATATAACGCATAATTTTCCAATAAGCGCTGATATTCCATTTGTTCAAAAGCAAAAGCTTGCTCTAACGGTAAGGACAGTTTATTGGGCTCTATAAATCCGCAGCCAATTTGCCACTCTTTGGGATCTCGACAGTTAATAGCTTTAGGCTCGTTCTTTAAAGAGGCTTTACTTTCCTGAGTAACCGGTGTCTCTTTTACTGAGGAAGGGTTAACTTGGTAAAACCAATACCCCACATCCGGTTTTTTATCCCAAATAGTGTTTGCGAGCACCCAAGGACTGAATGCCAACAGAAACCCTGTTTTAAGCAAAAGACGTAATAACACGCCATACTCTCTCAGCAAAGAGCTCATCCGTTTCTTCTTCATTACGCCACAGTATTTTGATGATCTTCCCTTCTTGCTCTATCACAAAGAGAGGTAGCTCTACGGTATCAGGAAGCGTCAGTTGATTAATAAGGTCAGTGGTGGCTTGTACTCGATTTTTGACGCTGGAAGACTCGGCGTTATGAAGACACTCTTC
>JAJNDI010000037.1 GCA_021156325.1 Gammaproteobacteria bacterium | reverse complement strand
AGGAGTCTATTTTTATCCGCTGGATCAAGAAGCCCGGCATGCCATGTATGATACGTTTATGGCATTTGCAGATACCCGTACGATGCAAAATACGCCTTTGATGATATGGGGACGTGCTATCGAAACGCGATGTTATACTCATGATCTGGCGTGGTTCAATTGCGATGTCTTGTGTTCTATCCCGCGCAGTACTCAGGATTATTTGGAATTGGCTCGACAGTTTCAGTCTATTTTTATCAGTGATGTGCCGATTTTTAAAGCGATTCCAGAACATGAAGATTTGGCGCGTAATTTTATTAATATGATAGATATTTTTTATGATCACCACATTAAATTAATTTTATCGGCAGACGCCCCGATTATGAACTTATACCAGGGTGAAAAATTGACATTTGATTTTGCCCGTACACAATCACGCTTAATCGAGATGCAATCGAAAGAATACCTTGCGCGCGAGCATCGCCCCTGAAGTAGAATATTGACTATTTTTCTGCTACGCTATAAACACCATGAATGATGACCAAAATCCTATCTTTAATGACCCCGAGCAAGAGGCTCTCATTAAGGCTTTGCGCGAAGGGCATATGCCCAATCAGGAAATGATTTGGGATCGTAACCTGACCCAATTGGAATTTTATTATCTCTTGAGCCGGTATCCCTATTTAGAACTTTATAATCGGGACAAACCCCAGCCTGCGATTCAAACCGTTCCCGGCTTTAAAAAATCCAAAAGCGGGTGGCTAATCTACGATTACGGGGATGTGATTTGTTCTGCTGGAACAGAATTGCCCATTAAAGAAATTCGCCGTTTGTATAAAACGCTGCTTAAGGAAACCCCGAGCAGCGCTGAATTAGTGAAAGATGATGAAGAAGGTGAAGGCGGCGGGCGCGGGACTTTGCAAGGGCAAACCATCCAAACGGCTTATGAGATGGTTCAAATTGCTTATAGCCGCTGGCAGCAAGTAGGCATCATCGATGGGTTTTACGGCATGAAACGGGCAGCCTGGGTCGCAGCAAAGCGCTTTGGTAAAAACTTGGAAGGATTTAGCCCGACTGCTGAAGACAAAGTCGTATTGTACTGGGCCAACAAATTAACCCCCAATGCGGGTATGGAATTCAAACCCCAAGCAATTGTCCCTAAACGGTAGCAAAGTTCGACCCCTTTTTTAAATGGGTCAAAAAATAACCTTTTTTAGAAAAAGCCCCTCTTATAGCCCTCTGCCTTTTATAACAATAATGAGGTGCTTGTCATCATGCCGGGCGCTCGGTATAATCCCCGCTCTTTAATCGGCGTATTGGAGCGTCATGCAATGAACTTAAAGACATTTAATGCAACGGCAGAAACGGCAGGCCGCGAATGGTATCTTGTCGATGCAGCCGGCAAAACGCTGGGCCGTTTGGCGACAGAATTAGCCAGACGTTTGCGCGGCAAACATAAAGCTGAATATACACCGCATGTTGATACGGGTGATTATATCGTTGTGATCAACGCTGAAAAAATTCACGTTACCGGCCAGAAGAGAACAGATAAAGTTTATTATCGTCACACCGGTTCTCCCGGCGGTATGAAAAATATTACCTTAGAGAAACTTTTGGTACGCCGTCCCACACAGGCTTTAGAGATCGCCGTTAAAGGAATGCTGCCGAAAAATCCATTAGGACGTGCAATGTATAGAAAGTTAAAAGTCTATGCTGGCAGCGAGCATGAGCATCAGGCACAGCAACCCAAAGTATTGGAAATCACAACCCATAAAGGTAAGAACTAATATGGCAACAGCAGCAAAACAAACAGACTATTTCTACGGAACTGGCCGCCGCAAGTCATCGATTGCGCGTGTCTTTATTCGCAAAGGCAACGGTGCATTCACTATTAATACACGCACATTGCAAGATTATTTTGGCGGACGCGAAAGTGCACGCATGATCGTGCGCCAACCTTTAGAAGCCATTAAGGCGGTCGATCAATTCGATATTATGGTAACCGTAAAAGGCGGCGGTCCTACAGGTCAAGCCGGCGCAGTGCGTCATGGTTTAACCCGTGCTTTAATGGCTTTTGATGAACGCGATGGCAGTGAAGGCAGTGAAGCGACTTCTTTTCGCCGTATCTTTCGCCCGCTGGGATATGTAACCCGCGATTCGCGTTGTGTAGAACGTAAAAAAGTCGGTCGGCATAAGGCCCGCCGCGGTACACAATACTCAAAACGCTAAATACCCTTCGCGCTTTGAATGTAGGCTTTGTTGTCCGTTTGCCTCGCTGCTCATGTATTAACTTATACATTCCGCTGCTCGGCTTTACGGACGCCTCGCCTAAATTCAAATCGCTTTGGGTATTTTTTCATTTTCTAATAGGTTGATTTTTCTCACAAAATCTCACCCCCTCTTCATTAAATCTCTCGCATAGCCGATATTCTTAAATAGAACTATAAGGAGTGGACCTATGCGTAGTACAGTGATGTTTGAAAAACAATTGATTTCTCGCGCAAAAGCAGGGGATAAGCAAGCCTTTGGCTCCTTGGCATTACAATACCAGCCGAAAATACAACGCCTTATTCACTGCTATATTACAGAGCCTGCTGAAGTTGCTGATATTACGCAAGAAATATTAATTAAAGTGTATCGATCGCTTAAACATTTTCGGGGCGACAGTCGTTTTTATACCTGGATTTATCGCATTACGGTAAATACGACGAAAACGCATTTGATTAACAAAGGACATCATCCGCCTGAGCTTAATATCAATATTGATGATGCAGAAGGTTATGCTGTTTCCCGCACGGTTTTGCAAGAGATCGCAAGCCCGGAATGCGAATTGATTGTCTTGGAAACAGAGTCAGCCTTGTATCAGGCTATTGAAGCCTTGCCTGACGAATTGAGCACAACCTTAATGCTGCGGGAATTGGAAGGATTAAGTTACGAAACCATCGCTGATGTCATGGAGTGCCCGGTTGGAACAATCCGCTCGCGTCTCTTTCGCGCACGCGAATTTATACTCTGCGCGCTTTGAATGCAGGCTTTGTTGCCGGCTTGTCTTGATGCTCATATATTATCTTATACACGCTGCTTGGCGCGGTACCCCTCGCCTAAATTCAAATCACTTTGAGTATATTGAAAGCCCTTTGTAAGGCTTTTTTAACGCTGATCTGTACTTTCTGCGCTCAAATCAGTAAAATCCCCCAAGGTGTGCTTTGCGCACATCCACCCCTTTTTTCAAAGGGGGTGAAAGTTGAGCAGGATTAACAATAGCCGTGAACCAATCCCTACCCCTGGAACGCATCCGCAATTTTTCTATTATTGCCCATATTGATCACGGCAAATCAACGTTATCTGACAGATTGATTCAACTCTGCGGGGGCTTAAGCGATCGTGAAATGAGCGAACAAGTTCTGGATTCCATGGATTTGGAACGCGAGCGGGGCATAACCATCAAAGCACAAAGTGTCACACTTTATTATGATGCAAAGGATGGTAAACGGTATCAACTGAATTTTATTGACACGCCCGGCCACGTCGATTTTTCTTATGAAGTCTCGCGTTCATTGGCAGCGTGCGAAGGAGCATTGTTAGTAGTTGATGCAGCTCAAGGCGTTGAAGCGCAAACCGTTGCAGTGTGTTATACGGCGTTCGAGCAACAACTGGATGTGATCCCGGTTTTAAACAAGATCGATCTGCCGCAAGCAGATCCCAAACGGGTTTGCCAGGAAATCGAAGATATCATCGGCATTGATGCAAGCCAGGCGTTGAGTGTGAGCGCTAAAAGTGGTTTTGGAATAGACGCATTATTAGAAATGTTAGTTGAAAAAATCCCATCGCCTAAAGGAGATCGTGAAGCACCTTTACAAGCATTGATTATCGATTCCTGGTTTGATAGTTACCTGGGCGTGGTTTCACTGGTTTGTGTGAAACAAGGGATCTTGAACCAACATGACAAAATTAAAATCTTGTCTACAGGGCGTAATTATGATGCTGATAGTATTGGGATCTTCACGCCCAAGCGCACTGAAACTGCTTGTTTAAGCGCCGGTGAAGTAGGTTTTGTGATAGCAGGTATTAAAGATATTAACGGTGCGCCGGTAGGGGATACCATCACACATGCTAAAGGCGGCGCAGTAATACCGCTGCCGGGTTTTAAGAAAATAAAACCCCAGGTTTATGCGGGTTTGTTTCCTATTAACTCTGAAGATTATGAACTTTTTCGTGATGCGCTGGCGAAATTAAGTTTAAATGACGCTGCTTTATTTTACGAACCTGAAAATTCAACAGCATTAGGTTTTGGTTTTCGCTGCGGGTTTTTAGGGATGCTGCACATGGAAATCGTTCAGGAACGCCTGGAGCGGGAATACGATTTGGATTTAATTACCACGGCGCCTAATGTTATTTATGAAGTGGTTGATAACAAGGATAATATTGTTCAAGTAGACAGTCCTGCAAAATTACCGGATATAACACGCATCAAGGAAACTCGTGAGCCAATTTGCCAAGCGAATATCTTAACACCACAGGAATTTGTAGGCAGCATCATGAAATTATGTATTGAACGGCGCGGCGTGCAAATTAAAATGCAGTATTTGGCGAATCAAGTATCGCTTGTCTATGAATTACCGATGAGCGAAGTGGTATTGGATTTTTTTGATAAACTGAAATCTTTAAGCCGCGGATTTGCCTCGCTGGATTATAGTTTTGTTCATTTTCAAGCAGCCCCCCTGGTTAAACTGGATATTTTAATCAATAGCGAAAAAGTCGATGCGTTAGCGCTCATTGTACATCGTGATCATGCTGATTATCGCGGCAGACAATTGGTTGAGCGCATGAAGGATTTAATTCCCAGACAAATGTTTGATGTAGCGATCCAGGCAGCAATTGGTGCTCATATTATCGCAAGACAAACTGTAAAAGCCCTGCGTAAAAATGTTACTGCTAAATGTTATGGCGGTGATATCACGAGAAAACGGAAACTTCTTGAAAAACAAAAAGCCGGTAAAAAGCGTATGAAACAAGTTGGAAAAGTAGAAATCCCTCAAGAAGCATTTTTGGCTGTCTTGAAGGTGGATAAAGATAATTAGAGGAATACTCATTATGAATTTTGAAACCATTTTAACAGGACTCGTTTTTATTTCAGGGATGATTACCCTTATGGACAGTGTTTATTTTAAAAAGCGAAGAGTATCGGCAAAATTACCGCTTATTATTGATTATGCACGATCCTTTTTTCCTGTTTTATTGGTTGTTTTATTAATCCGATCATTTCTTATACAGCCTTTTCGTGTTCCTACCGGCTCACTGGAACCCACGGTATTACCCGGGGATTTTATCGCTGTGAATCAATATGCCTATGGCTTACGCTTACCCATTGTGCATACCAAAATTCTCTCGGTGGGAGAACCTAAACGAGGCGATATTGTCGTATTTCATTATCCACCTGATCCCAGCATTACCTATGTAAAACGTTTGATCGGAATGCCGGGAGATACCCTTAGCTATATTGATAAAGTATTGTATATTAATGGTAAGCTCATCCCGCAAACATTGATTGGCAACAATGTTGATATAGAACCGGCCATGCCGCTGCCTGTGCTTGAAAAAGAAGAAAACTTATTAGGCATTAAACATCGGATCTTTATACGAGAAAGTAGAGCAAACAGCCGTGATTTTTATAATTTGAAAGTCCCTAAAGACCATTATTTCATGATGGGGGATAACCGGGATGACAGCTTGGATAGCCGTGAATGGGGATTTGTACCAGAAAAAAATCTCATTGGCAAAGCCTTCTTTACGTGGTTAAGCTGGGATAGTGATAAGCACCGTTTTCGGTGGGATCATCTAGGGAAACTATAAAGGCGTATAGGGCATTGTATGTCACAAAAAACACAACACCTTGAAAAAATAAGCCGTTTACTGGGATATACCTTTGTCGAAGCATCGCTGCTCGAATCGGCTTTAACCCATCGCAGTTTTCAGGCTAGCCAGAGCAATGAACGTCTTGAATTTTTGGGCGATGCCGTTTTGAGTGTGATTATTTCTAAAGCCTTGTTTCAGCAATATCCTCAAGCGACAGAAGGACAATTGAGCCGTTTAAGATCAAGTTTAGTGAGAAGAGAAACATTGGTTGAAATTGCCCATTATCTTCAACTGGGAGATTATTTATATCTGGGTGAAGGAGAAATTAAAAGCGGCGGTAAACAACGGGATTCTATTTTAGCCGATGCGCTGGAAGCCATTATCGGCGCTATTTATTTAGATGGCGGGATTATTGCAGCAGAATGTTGTGTACTAGCTTGGTTTAAACCAAAATTAGCTGAAATTGAATTGAATATTGAAACATTAAAAGATCCCAAATCCCGCCTGCAAGAACATTTACAAGCAAAAAAACAACTTTTACCCGTTTATAGTGTCGAATCTATTAGAGATAGTACCCAAATGCCGCTTTTTAAAGTCACTGGCAGCATACCTCATACCGCTTTGTCTGCTGTCGGTACAGGATCTAGCCGCCGGCGTGCAGAACAAGCTGCAGCCGAAGCCTTATTGAAGTTGATAAAACATGAAAACTGAAACAAAACACGAGAAACAAAAAACTTATTGTGGGTATGTGGGTTTAATTGGACGCCCCAACGTCGGTAAATCGACGCTGTTAAACCAATTGTTATCCCAAAAAATCTCAATTACTTCTCGCAAGCCGCAGACAACCCGGCATCGCATTTTAGGGATCCACACCGATGAAAATTATCAAACTATCTATGTCGATACTCCCGGTGTGCATATCATGGAAAATAAGAAAGCATTGAATGCTTATTTAAACCGCACAGCCAAGCAGGCAATTCACGATGTCGATATTATTATCATGGTGATAGAAGCATTGAAATGGACTCCTGAAGATGATTTTGTTTTAAATCAAATCGAAAAAGCGGGAAGGCCTGTTTTACTTATCGTTAACAAGATAGATAAAGTAAAAGATAAAGACGTGTTATTGCCTTTTTTGCAATCCGTATCCGCCAAATTCCCCTTTAAAGAAATCTTTCCCGTTTCAGCCAGACGAAAAACAGGGTTGTCGGAATGTGCCCGCTTTATTCAACACTATTTGCCAGAATCGCCGCATTTTTTCTTAAGGGATCAATTAACCGATCGCGATGAAGCTTTTCGCTCGAGCGAAATCATTCGTGAAAAATTAACCCGTGCGCTGGGGCAGGAATTACCTTATGTGATGAGTGTGGAAATTGAAAAAATAGAAAAGAAACCCGCCATTGTAAATATCGATGCTATTATCTGGGTTGAACGAGACAGTCAAAAAGGCATTATTATCGGCAAATCCGGTCAAGTGCTTAAAGACATTGGAAGCCAAGCCCGGATCGATATGGAATTTTTATTTGAAAAAAAAGTTTTTTTGCGTTTGTGGACAAAAACACGAAGCGGATGGTCGGATGATCTCAATGCTTTGCGCAGTTTAGGATATAGTAATCCTGAAGAAGAGTAACGACTATAATTTCTCTAAATATTCCTGATTGGCCGCGGCTGCTCGCCCTCTCCCACTGAGGTGGAAGAGGGGAAAACAAGAATGCTTTGCTTTCTAATTCCCCTCTCCCGCTTTGCGGGAGAGGGCAAGCCGCGCAGCGGCGCGGAAGAGGGCGCCGCGCAGCGAATAAAAAGAATAATTCACAGCAATTAATATTGCAGCGTATCCTGAAGAAGAGGAACTTTCATGCACCATCACGATAAAGTGAGAGCCTTTGTGCTGCATCAGCGGCGATACCGTGAAACGAGTTTGTTAGTTGATCTTTTAACAGCGGATCAGGGTCTTGTTCGGGTTGTTGCCAATGGCGCATTGCGGCCCAGTTCTCTTTGGCGGGGGATTTTACAAAGTTTTATTCCTTTAGCTGTCAGTTTTTCTATCAGACACGATTTAGGCACTTTAAAACAAGCTGAAATTACGCATCATTGTAACAGGCTTAAGGCGCGCTATTTATTAAGCGGGTTATATATCAATGAATTATTGATGCGCTTATTACACCCTCATGCGCCTGTACCAGATTTATTTCAAGCTTATCAAAGCTTACATCAGGGTTTAGTGAATGCCAGTGAAATGAGCGAATCTATATTTTGGGAACAGGACTTGCGTATTTTTGAAAAACATCTCTTATCAACTTTAGGTGTCGTACTGGATTTTCAAATGGATTGTAACACAGGCCATGAAATTAAAGCCGATAAATATTATCGTTTTATTCCTGAAAGTGGCTTTATCTTAAGTGAAAAGCCTGGTTCTGAAATAGTGCCTTCCTTATTTCAGGGCAGCACTTTGCTTGCATTGGCAGAAGAGTCTTTTTCAACAGTGTCGAATTTACAAGAAGCAAAGCGATTGATGCGGCTTGTTTTTAAATCTCTGTTGGGGGATAGGCATTTAAGATCACGCTCACTTTTTATCTTAGACAGAAGCGGATAAATATTTTGGAGCTTCTAATATCACTGCATCGATGTCTTTTATTACTGTGGAAGACAACGGAACGATGATTTCCCACGATTGCTTGGCCTTAATGGCCGTTTCCAATGCAAGGCAGCTTTGCTGCAGCTGCGGTACGCCGCAATAGGCGGATCCGCCTCGCAGTTTATGAATGAGGTCACCTAAAGTGTTGAGCTGTTTTGTTTCTACTAAAGCGGTAATTTGAGGTTTCATTCCTTGCAGCTCATTTAACAACAAGCCGAGCAAGTCACGCGCAAGCGTCTCATTGCCGCTGAGAATATTAAGGCTGGCTGGCCAATCGATAACGGAATATACACTCATGTCCTATCCATCGTAAACGCGATCGCTTATAATTCCAGCTATAATAGCATTAATATAATGAGAATGCATTTCTTTTTTTTTGAAATATTGTAATATTTTTGCTCAATTTTGAGATGATACAACATGTCAACCGATGAACATACAACGCGATTTAAACGGGCTGGCGGGTCGCCTTTTCGCATGAAAGTGTTGACCAGCCAAGCTGATCTCGACCCTAAAGACAGGATCAGTTACGAGATGCTCTCGTGGTGCCAGGAACACGAAGGGATCGTTGTGATGAACAGCGGTTTGATTTTGACAACCGATATTGCTTCTCGCACGGTCCAGAATTGCAAAGGAGTGATGATCAACAAAGGTCTTCGTCCAGGCAGGGTGATGCAAGTCACACAAGAATTAATCACCGTTGTGTTGGGGAATATTGATCAAGACGCCTTCAATCAACAGCAAGACGGTCAAGTTGCTGCAGAGATTGAAGTGAGCAAACAGCAAAAACGGCTGCGTATTCTTATACAAGAAGCCGTGAGCGCTGAAGTGAGTGATCTGCACATCGAAGTGCGGGAAAAGATGGCGCGGATCCGTTTTCGCAAACACGGAGAATTATATTTACATGCCGAATGGTTTCCAAAGATTGCACGCGAAATTGCTTCAGTGGCATTCAACAAAGAAACGGATTATGCCACCAGTCATTTTAATCCCTTAGTGCCGCAAAATGCCTCGATGCCGATGGAAATCGACGGACAGGAACTGCGTTTGCGCCTGGCGAGTGTTCCTGCACACGGCGGTTTTGATGTAGTGATGCGGATTTTGGGCGCTACTCAGGAGCAGACAAAGGTTCCTTCTCTTCAAGAACTGGGTTATACCGATGATCAGGTCAAACTTATAACGCGTGCCAGCAAGTTACCGCACGGCGCTATTCTCATGGCAGGTCCGACGGGTTCAGGTAAAACCACAACGCTAGCGAGCTGTATGAGCATGGTAGAACTTGATCGCAAAGTTTACACCATTGAAGATCCTGTTGAAAAATACATCGAAAATGCAACGCAGATCCCGGTGAATACTGATAAAGAAGACCGCAGTTTTGCGAGTTTTGGCCGGGCGAGTTTACGAATGGATCCCGATGTCATTGTGCTCGGGGAAATGCGCGATGAAGATACTGCTGCTGTGATGGTGCGGGCCGCTATTACAGGGCATTTGGTTTATTCCACTATTCATACGAATTCAGCCACGAATATTATTACGCGTTTATCGGATTTGGGCATTTCAAATATATTGTTATCTGACGGCAGTTTATTGAAATGTCTTATGTATCAGCGCTTAATTGTGACGCTTTGTCCTCAGTGTGCTGTTTCAATTAAGGACTCTGCGGCACATGCCAAGCAGCTTCCTCGTTGGCAAGATTTCTTTAAAGACAAGATCAATAATATTCGAGTTCGTAATGAAAAACCTTGCGAAGCTTGCCGCCATTTGGGGATCCAGGGCCGCAAAGTGGTAGCAGAAGTGGTCTGGATTGACGACAAAGGCCGTGAATTTATCCAAAAAGGCGACACGTATAATTGGGAAAAATATTTAAAATCTCAGGGTTGGCGTGATCACCGTGACCAGGCAATCTATTTGGTTTCAGAAGGATTAGTTGATCCCATTGACGCAGAAAAAGTCATTGGTGAAATCAGCAATACTTTTAGCACAGACACTTTCAATTACACACGCTTCGCTCAAGGTGAAAACTAATGGATAGTAATTATTTACCGCCTATTGTAAAAAGCCTGAAAAACCGCAGAACCAGAGGGTAAGCAGTTAGGATGGATGAGCAAAAAAAAGATAAAAAAACGTTATCTGTCAAAGAACAAATAACCAAGCTCAAACAATCCGAGATTGCTAAAAATAAACACGCAGTACAAAAAACGCAATTTAATAGCTTCTTAAACAAAATACAGCGCTTACTGTTTTCAAGCCGGGAACAACAAGCCTTTTTGGAAGATTGGACCTCCTTGGTAGAAGACGGCGTAGCCCCTGTAAAAGCCTTGGAAACCTTAAGGCAAATATGCAATAAAAGTGCTGTCCAGGTGGCTGATTCCATTATGGAAGCTGCAGTAGCTGGACATCCTTTGGCAGACGGGATGCGCGGCTGGTTTCCACCCACTGTCATTGAGCTGATTCACGCCGGTGAAGAAGGCGGTTCATTTATGCAAACGATGCGATCGGCTACTGAATCGATGCAAACCAAGAATTCTGCAGTGGGATCTATTATTGGCGTATTATCCTATCCGGTGGTGGTATTGATTTTAGGACTCTATGTTACCGTGTATATTAACAATTCTATTTTGACACAATTTGCGGCTATTTTGCCGATCAGTCAATGGCCGCAGGATGGAAAAAATTTAGTGGCATTTGCCAATTTAGTAGAGCATTGGTGGTGGGCTTTATTGGTTATTATTGTCGGCGGCAGTATTGGTCTTTATCAATTTTTATTTCGATATATCGGAGAATACCGTGAATATGTCGATAAAATACCTCTTTTATCACTTTATCGGCGTATCTCGGCAGCGCGTTTTATGGAAACGTTAGGGCTGCTCACTTCCAATGGTGTTGTATTTAAAAAAGCGTTATCAATCATGCAGCAAGGTGCAAGCCCTTATTCGGGTTGGCATTTAATGTTAATGGAACGTCGTTTAGGCAGGGGGCAATCCAATATTGCCGATGTGTTAGATACCGGTATGGTAGAACAGTATGACGTTTTGCGCTTAAAAGCGATCGCCCAAGGCCATGGTTTTGAAGAAGCCCTCGTGCGGCAAGGTAAACTGGCGGCTGAGCGCAGCAATAAATTGATTCAAATGACTTCCAAGATTTTAAGCGGTATGTTGTTAGGATTAGGCACTGTGCTGGCTGCTTTTATTATTACATCGATCTACTCTGTCGGTTCACATTTGGGTTCCAGTCTGCAAGGTATGGGCGGCGGTGTGTAGGGATTTTTAGGCTTAATGGCTGATATAAAATATCAGCGCTGCGCGCTTACCTCTCCCGCGCCGCGTTGAGAGAAATAAATCGTGTCTTATTCAATTGATTTCTTTAATCGTAATGCCATCGCATAAACAGCATTCTTTTTTTCACCGCTAATATCAGCCGCTATTTTAACTGCCTGTTTTAAAGGACATTCATCCAACAGAATGCGCAGCATCTTTTCTATTTCCTGTTGCTTGTTATCAGCCATCACCGAGGTTTTGCTCAAGCCGCTTATAATTAACACCATTTCGCCGCGCAATTGATTGGGATCAGTTTCCAGGCGCTTGAGAATGTCAGAGAGATTTCCTCTTAACACAGTTTCAAATTGTTTGGTAAGTTCCCGTACAAGTGCGGCAAGGCGGTCTTGTCCGAATACCTTTATCATATCGTTTAATTCATCTACTACTCGATGGGGCGAAACATAAAAAACGAGTGTGCGTTCATCTTCTTTTAAACGAGACAATTCATTTTCACGGGCAGCGGTTTTAGCCGGTAGAAAACCTTCAAAACTAAAACGAGAACAAGGGATACCGGAGATACTTAAGGCAGCAATAGCGGCACAAGGCCCTGGAATACTCACAACGAGAATCTCTTCTTTATGGCAGCGTGCAACGAGAGGATATCCCGGATCACTGATCAGCGGCGTACCGGCATCGGTTATCAAGGCGATGTTCTGGCCTTGCTTTAACAATTCAATCACTTGGTCTGAACGTTCGTGTTCATTGTGCGCATGCAAAGAAAACAAAGGCGTATGAATCCCATAGTGATTTAACAAGCGCTGACTATGTCGTGTATCTTCAGCAGCGATTTGCGAAACCTCTGTCAAGAGCGTTTTGGCACGAAAGGATAAATCGCCCAAATGGCCAATCGGGGTTGCTACAATAAATAACGTTCCAAAATCGCTCAATTCTTTCTCCTTTGCCCACAAAAACACTTGCATTATAGGTCTTAATTACGCTAGTGTTACAGCATGATGCGCTATACTCACACTATTATATTCGTATTGCTTATCTCGCTGCTATCTTTGACGGGCTGCAGTTCTGTATCTTTCCCTGAAGGACAGAGCAGCACGGTATTATCGGCAACCGATGCCATCGATCATGCATCGGTGTATTTAACTCAGGCAGATGCGGCTGAATCTTCGGAAAAAGAAGCCAATACCCTCTTGGCCGCCCAGATTTTATCAGAAGCCAATCTTATTGATGAAAGCGATACGATTTTGCAGCGCGTGAATACACAATCATTAACGCCTGATCTCTTTTTTACTTATACCCTCTTAAAAGCTCATATTAACGTGTCACGGGGCAATGCGGCATTCGCAATGCAACAATTAAGTGCTGTCTCGAACCAGGTCAATGACATGCCGCAAGACTTACAACGTGATTATTATCATCTCATGGCAGACGCGGCTTATCTATCAAAACATCCTCTCGACAGTATTCGTGCCCGTGTTTCGCTCGATAATTTCTTAAACGATCCACAATCCCGATTGCAGAATAGTGAACAATTATGGACTTTGTTGCAAACCTTGCCCTCAGACAGCATTGAAGGCTTGAGCGCTGACACGCGTGATCCGATTCAGAGCGCCTGGGCACAGTTAGCCTTAATTTCGGCGAACGCCAATGATGTAGACGAATTAAGCCAGCGGGGCTTTAATACGGATTTATTTTTGCTATATTTGAACCAAAATTAACCGGGACACTATTAGTATTATG
>JAJNDI010000052.1 GCA_021156325.1 Gammaproteobacteria bacterium | reverse complement strand
ACGGTAGAAGATGCTATTGCTGCCGATCAACTCTTTGCAACCCTGATGGGCGATCAAGTTGACTCCCGGCGTGAATTCATCGAGAAAAATGCCTTGGATGCTGAAAATATCGACGTGTAAGGGTGCTAATCCCTATTAGCTTGTCAATCGCTGGATTTACCCTGAAAATTGGAACATCAACTCCCAATTTTCAGGGTAAATATGCAGCGCCTCCACTACCTTTATCCTTTTCCTTTTTAGCCCTCTTCAAGCTGGGTTCATCGGGAGAGGGTTTTCTGGGAAGCAATAATTCGCTTTCATCGTGCTGATCCAGAGCAACGTTATTTTTAGGCAGCGTATAATGACGCTGAGCTGGATTTAATGATATTCCTGAAAGGAAAGCGCCTGGTCTTTGAATCCACATTTATAGATGACCACGTTTAACGAAATCGATGAAAATTGCCATGAGAGCTTTAAAAGCGGACAGCCTAACGATAAGACCTGCTATAAATTCGATGCGGATATTAGTGCAGCGGGCCGGCTGAACTCTATTACGCAAAGAACGGGCGCTGCCTCTTTCCCTTATGATTTCTGCGGTATAGTATGACGGTGTTGTAATATGGCTTTGCCTTGGGATATCATATTGATGAAAATAAGAATATAAGGTGATCAAGATACAATAAAAACATCAAAAAATAACAAATAAATAATGTAACTACAAACAATCGGTATTGTGGACAAAAAACAATTCCAGTCCAGGGACGATTCCATCACAGGGAAAACGATGATGTACGTAATGTCATAGCGGCATTGCATGCCGACGTATTTAGTGTCGATAGTTTGTAGACAGTTAATAGCAAAGGGTTGCAATGGGATAAAGAATAGAAGCCCCCGACTTTAGTCACGCCTCATTTGTCAAAAGCAGGTTGTGCGAGCGCGGGGTGGGTTCATGATGCTCAAAGCAATTTGATTTTAGGCAGAGTGCCGGCGCAGTCGAGCAGTGGATTGTTATAAGTAAGTACATGAAGCGAGATAAGCCGACAACAAAGCTTAAAACCAAAGCGCGAAGAGCAGGTATGCTAATAAACAGGGAAAAGGAAAAAAATCGATGAAAGCATTATGTAATGTTATCAATTTTTTATTGCATCAAATAGTGGGAATATTTACCCCTTTTGAAAAAGGGAGCCGGCAGGCGAAGCTTGACGGGGGAATTTTAAGAAAAACTGCTGTACTCATAGCGCTATTCATTCCTGCTTTTTTTATTTCCGCAGGTTATGCTGCTGCCTCTGCAGCCGCAGACACTGCTAAAACCCCTGTTATTACGGGCTTAAATGAAACTGCTGACGCCAGCAGCAGCGCTGACAAAATCAAAGCTGACAGTATTTTCTCTCACGAAGGATTCAGCATCAATGAATATCAGGATTCTGTTTTAGGCTTTGTCGGCGAAGCCAAAGTCTCGAGCTATGTTCTGGATAATGAACACGCAGCTGCCTTGGAATTAAACGGTGGCCCGCGCATTTTTCGCTTGAATGCGACTTATGGGGTTAACCTCACTAACAATCAACGTATTAAAGTCACGGGTGAGCGCCTGGATGAAAAGCTTGATTTTGATTTCACAACCGACACTGTTTCCCATTGGGTCGGACAGAATGCCTTGGGTGCAGATTATGCGTATATGCTCGATAACAAAGTCCTACAGTCTTTAGGTTTCGGGGGTTATTACACGCATTCTCCCAGCAAAGATATCTCTAATGAAACAGTTCACGATTCAGTGAACGATTTGGATTACTTAGCCCAACAGCGCATTGCCGGCGCGAACAGCGGTAACGCGCATCTTAATATGGCAACGCACTTGTGGCCTTACAGCCGCTTAAGCGGCGGAGTTGATTACGACACCGTGCGTTTTGACACGCAATACACTGATCAAGACGTGCAAGGCTTCGGCGGTCACGCCGCAGTCGAGCAGCGTTTATTTCCCACGGTGAAGTTAACGCTAAGCTCGGATCTTCGCCAAACCGAACACGGTTACAGTGCGGGTTTAAGCTGGTTAACGCCTTCTCTCAAAGGCATGCAAACCGAGCTGGAAGCAATCACCGATTTCACCAAGGATTTAACTTCCGCTCAGCGTTATTACACAACAGGTCTTCGCTTTAATATGGCGCTGGATGACAACCTGGGCGGCGCTCATCAAGCGATTTACGCTGATTTAAACGAAAGCGGTTCACAACAAAGTTTGATCGATTGGACCCGCACGCCTTCTGTTCGTATGGCAAATGTCTTGGCGGTGGCAGATGGCTCAACTATACCGATGTTTTTAGCCTGTCCGGATCCGGATACGTTGACCAAGACGGGGAATACTTACAGCAGCGGCGGCTGGTCGGGGACGAGTGCATTCAGCGGAACTGTTGAGTTTCAACAGGCGCAATATGCGAGTATAGGAGGCTCAGAATGTGATTATCTTATCAATGGTATCCACCCGCTTAGCCTGGAGAATACGAATGGGGGAGTCAATACCGGGCGGTTTTGGGCAGGCAGCGCGCCGGCTATTTGTAATGCGACCACCCAAGGGGTTTCAACAGCGTTGGCCGGTCAATGTCATTTTGTAGACAACAACGTTCATGCGTAACACTAAGAAGTTTTCTCATTTTAAATAAAACAAGGGGTTTGTCATGGTAGGTAAAAACAAAACAGCGCGGTACGATACTGATTCTATTGAGCGAATCGTCAAAGAGACGATCGTTCAAGAAAATCCGGGCGTCAATATCGATGATGTTCATCTTGAGATCTATGGCAGCGTTACGCAGACCCAGCAAGATGCTTTTTTTGCCGATCCTGGGCATTATAAAGATCCTGACGGTACTATTCATTTCGAAGAGTGGTTAAGGGATAACAACAGTACATTTTCCGCATATATTGGAACGGATGTGGTTTTGTATGATGTGCCTTATTGCAACAATGATTTGACTAATCAAGCGCTTTATCAATCCGGGCATTGGCAAAGCACGGCTGATGATTTCATAAAATTGGATGCAGCCGATGTGTGTTTCATGGGAACTAATTTTGACAGCTTGTTTGCGCCGAATGGCCAGCGGGGCTTATTGCTGCAATCGGCAAATTTGGAAAACGCCAAATTCTTTGGGTGTGATATGAGTTTGCTGATTATTCAGTCGAATTGCCAAGGAATGATGGCAGGCGGGGGCAGTTTTACTTCTATTCCCCTGCAAATCAGCTCTTCTGATTTGGCGGGTTCAAAATTCCGGCTGGATACGCGCTCAAGACCCGTTAATTTTTTTAATTGCACAGCGGATGATGTTGAATTTCACATCAAGCCTGGTACGACAACACCTAGCATTACATTAGATGGCGTACGTGCCAGGAATTTAGATATACGCGGAGTCAAAGCGGTTCGAGCAGTCAATGCGACTTTAGTGGATCCCGTGACGGATCCGGAAGGCCCCTTTATAGTGGATTTAAATACCCGGCAATTACAAGTCGTGGGTGAGGTGCGTGATTCTCAATTTCTGATGAGTAATTATGACGATGTTCGAAATGGAGTTGTTGGTGTTGAAAGCAATGATTCTTGTTTCGACTCTCAAAGCGTTAGTGATTTCTTTTACAATAATACCAAAGGCGAAGGTACGCCGCCAACATGGGTAGAGCCTTCATGCAATGCAAAACGGCAAGATAATTACGCGACATTTGAAATTCTATGTCCAGAAG
>JAJNDI010000004.1 GCA_021156325.1 Gammaproteobacteria bacterium | reverse complement strand
AAAGTGGCTGGAAAAACAGAAGCCCTAAAAAGACTTAGCGGCCCTTTTGGGCCGCTAAGCAGACTTCAGATATGATACCTGCTGGATAGCATTAGAAGTCAACTGAGAGACGTACTGCACCTTCGGTTGAGAAATCTTCGGCATTGTTATCGAAGTTTTCATCTTCAAGCAACATGAAGGTAACGCTGGTGTCTTTCAGCACACCCACTGTGTACATACCACCATAACGGCGTTTTGGTAAGCCAAGAGCTTCCGTTTCGCCGGATTGTTGATATGTCAGTGAGAAATTGCTGTCGTGACCCATGACGTCAAAATTGTAGCCACCGGTTAGGTCAAACGCCCAAGGTGAATCACCATTAACAGCTGAGCCTACTCCAAAATCTTCTAAGGCGGTAACATAATTACCTGCCAGAGAGAAAGGACCTGATGTCAACTTGGCATTTGCTGACATTGCTGGGGTAGGATCACCCGCGCTAGAATCAACATAAGAAATCCAGTCTACATCAGCCAGGTTATGCAAGTAACCTACGCTAACCTGGTAACCCAAGGGCATAGAACCTGCATTCACATGGTTGGCATAACCGACTTCAGCACCAAAATCATTGATGTTGTAGTCAGTGCTGGTTGCTGTATGTGTATTGCCGCGGAAAGTATAGAGCGACCCGTACACACCCATCGGCATTGCAACACCCACTTTAGCAGCCGTTGCTTGCGTTTGACTCAAGTATTGAGACAATGAAGGCTCAATAGCATGACGATCATACATACCGAAAGGTACATATTGACGGCCGAAAGTACCATAGACAGGATATTTGTCCAGGTTACCAACGGTCACATACGCTTCATCCAAATTGATTGGCGCATTATCACCAGTGGAATTATAACGAGCTGCATCTTGTTCCATTGGATCATTGCCCGTCAAAGAAATGTGGGCTTGTGTCCAACTGTTAACAAACGCATCGATATCAATTTGTGAATTGTTGAGATAGATGTCGCTAGAACCTTCATCCTGGAATCGGGAGATGGCACTTGCGCCAGTACCCGTAGGCCCGTAGGTGCTGCGTGCTTTGGCATCAACATTCAACTCACCGCTGACGACTACACGTTTGGTCCAGTCATCACCCAAGTAAGGCTTTGCCGCTAAGGCGCTGCCTTCATTTTGATTTAACGTTGCTTCAATTTGGCTTGAACGTGATTGAAGATCGGTCATGTCTTGACGCGGATCCGTCTTGGAAGAAGCAGAAGCTACCCCCGTTGACGCATACGCAGACGCACCGAGCCCCAAGACGAAAACCGCTGATGCAACAACGATTGATTTCAATTTCATCCTCGAACTCCTTAAAAGTTACTCTTACGTTAAACGCTACCCAGCGAAAACGTATCTATCATAACGATACATACGTCCCTTCGCAATATGAAAAACACCTTTCATTGCTGAAATGTCTTTGTCATATCGCTTGTGCAAACTTTGATTTATTGCTCCCCGCAATCCTCATTATCTGCACAAAAAAGTTACTGGCTAAAAACCAGCTCAAATCACAGTGTAATGCTTTTCTATTGAGTATGCAACTCTTAAGTCCTGGAAAGTGTGTTGGTTTTTCAAAAAATGGGCGATGTTGTAAAAAAAGAATTCAAAATAAAAAATATTGTTCTGTTTTTAAACATAACGGCGTGGCTCAAAATCCCCCGATATACGGCGGCAACGTACATCGCCCCCTTTTCAAAGGGGGTACGCATTAGGGATTTTTTCAAACGAAGTGAAATAAATTCCCCCTTGGAAAAAGGAGGAAGGTGCGTGTTTACGTGCAACAGGGGGATTTACAGCGCTTCGCTATTTTCACCTAAGAATTTAGCGATGCCTTCCGGTGTTGCTTTGATAGCTGCATCGCCTTTGTTCCAGCCAGCTGGACAAACTTCGCCGTGTTCTTCGACAAATTGAAGCGCATCCACTAAACGAAGCAATTCATCCACATTACGGCCAAGCGGCAGATCATTCACCACTTGTGCGCGAACGATGGTGTCTTTATCGATTAAGAATGCGCCTCTTAAAGCCACACCCGCTTCCGGATGTTCAATGCCATAAGCGCGTGCAATATTGTGTTTGACGTCAGCGACCATGGGATAACGAACTTGCCCAATACCGCCATTTTTAAGAGAAGTATTACGCCAGGCATGGTGAGTAAATTGGGAGTCGATAGAAACACTGACAGGCAATACTTTACGTTTTTTAAATTCATCAAAACGGTGATCAAGCGCCACTAATTCTGAGGGGCACACGAATGTAAAATCCAGCGGATAAAAGAAAAGCAAGCCGTATTGGCCTTTAATTTCTTTATAGAGTTGAAAATCATTGACGATACGTCCATCGCCCAACACTGCCGCTGCACAAAAATCTGGTGCTTGACGCCCCACTAATACTGACATTTTTACCCCCTTGCCGTAATGGTTTAATTAATATTCTCTCGTGTGCCACACTGCTGCGCAGCGCCCTCTCCCCAACCCTCTCGCGCTTGCGGGAGAGGGAGAAGAGAAAAAATAACGTAAAACTTAAAGAAGGTTTAATGGCTTTTAAGGACAGCAGCCTTCTTTATTGCCTGCTTTAGAACACTGACAATTGGTCTGCCCGCAGCAAGAACAAACTCCGCTGCCACAAAATCCTTTTTTATTCTTTCCGCAGCGTTTCTTGCAGCACATTCTTACCAGTGCGCCCACGCCGAATATCACAAAAATAAAGGAAAGCCATTTACCAACAACCGGGATCATCGCTAGCAAGGTTACTACTATTAACCCTAACAAGGAACTCCACAGCACTGTCCAACAGCATAGCGAACCTTCTTCGCTGGCACACTCGCTTTTCCCGGTTTTTTTAACTTTGGACAAAATCAGCAAACCAACGCTTTGTGCAAAATAGAGATATCCTAATAATAACAAGAGCACATAAACCAATCCCCATAATAAAGCGAGATATGAACCGATAACGGTCACTAACAAAACAGGAGCAAGCAGTAATCCCACAATAATCACCAGCAACCCTGTGCCAAAAGAAGCCAGTGGACGAGCAGCCAGTTTTGAAGCCACACAAGGCGCAGTACGGCGGCACACTGCATTTAAAGCCAGCAGCACTATTAACAATTGCACCACTTGCAAGATCCAATATCCAAAATGAAAGCCGCTGTGTTTAGCTTGCCACATCCCCACGGTGTGCGGCATGACTTCAGCAGCACCACCGCTGATGGTGGCTTGTTTACTGATATTAACCGAGCCTGCGCTCAAATAATTTAGCTTGCCTGCAATGACGGTATTGGGTTTGATACTTAATCTGCCGGCAACAATGTTGACATTACCATTGTAAGTTCCGCTGACATCCACTGTACCGCCGATGACCGTGATATCTTTATTGCTGTTCCCTGCCAAATCAATATCACCGCCAATAATATAACCGCCAGAATACATCCAGCTGTCTGCACGGCTCTTGATGTCGCCGCCAAATAAAATAGTTCGTTTGGCGACCTTGGCACCAAAATCAATCTTGCCTGCCGAGGCCACGGCAAAACGGCCTACTTCACCGCTGACATTGGTTTGACCTGCGAGAACCAGCATATCCCCGGGTGTGCCGTCTTTGAGATTAACAATACCGCCGACTGCGATGTAGCTGTCAGGGTACTGATCCAACTCCCCCGCTGTGGTGAGTAAATTGCGGCCTGGTGAGGCAGGGTTTTGGTCTGCCGGTGAAGAAGAGTTATGCATTGCAGCAAGGGCGCTGGTTACACACAGCAACGCTGCTATGATAAATCCTGCTTTAAATACGTGATAAATTTTTTTCATCTGAGCCTGTCCTCCGTTTCAATTAAAAAAGTCACAATCCCTAGGGCTTTTCCAACAGCATTAGCGGTGAGTTTTTCCAACAGCTGCTTTAATGAGCGGCTGCAGCTCACTTGATTCATATAATGCTGTTACAATATCACATCCTCCCACCAATTCGCCACTGATATAAAGCTGCGGGAATGTTGGCCAATTGGCAATTTTAGGCAACGTTTGGCGAATATCAGGATTGGCCAGCACATCGATATAGGCAAATTTTTCACCACAGGCCATCAGGATTTGTACCACTTTGGCAGAAAACCCGCATTGCGGCCGTTCAGGAGAACCTTTCATGTACAATAGGATAGCGTTATCAGCTATTTGCTGTTTAATGGTTTCTTCAGTATTCACAAGCGGTATCCTCTTCATCAAGATTAAGGTAAGTGATATAATTCTAACAGTTTCTTGCATTCTAAAACAGATCGATCGGTCTTTCATAAAGGAGTTGCCATGACCCACACTTTACCTGCATTACCTTATAACCTGGATGCTTTAGCGCCTCATATTTCACGCGAAACACTGGAATACCATTATGGTAAGCATCACCAGGCCTACGTCACCAAGCTAAATGAACTCATCAAAGGAGGCGAATTTGAAAAATCCTCTCTTGAAGAGATTGTTCAACATGCGACAGGCGGTATTTTCAATAACGGCGCCCAGGTATGGAATCATACCTTTTACTGGCATTGTCTAAGCCCCAATGGCGGCGGCAAACCCACAGGGGAATTAGCTCAACAGATTGAAAAGAGCTTTGAATCCTTTGATCTCTTCAAAGAAAAATTCACCCAAACTGCGATTACGACTTTTGGCTCAGGCTGGGCATGGCTGGTTAATAAGGGCGGCAAGCTTGAGATCACCAGCACCTCTAATGCCGACACTCCCTTGAAACAGAAACAGCAGGCTTTATTAACTTGTGATGTATGGGAACATGCTTACTATATCGATTATCGCAATGCACGACCCAAATATCTGGAAGCTTTTTGGCAGCTTGTAAACTGGGATTTTGTGGCAAAGAATTTAGAGAAATAGGGGCTGTTGATATTTCTACTAGACTGGGCGTAATTCATTGATTTTCTGTGTTCCGATGCTCACATATCACAACATATGCTGCGCTTCGGTACTCAAAAATCGATGAATTCCACCTCAGCCTAGCGAAATGTCAACAACCCCTAATACCCTTATGGCTGCTGAATAACCTTTTTGATCAGCGCTTCATGTTTGGGCAAGAGAAGGGATTTTGCATATTTTTCTATGATCTGTTTTCTTGCCTGAACCCCTAACCTTTTAAAGCGTTCGCGGTTTTCCAATATCGCTTCTGTGCGTTTGACCAGCTCATCTATTTGAAAGAAATCACTTAACAAGCCGTTTTCTCCATCGCTTATCATTTCACGCACAGGCGGCGTGTCAGATCCCAGCACAATGCATTCACACGCCATCGCTTCCAAAATTGACCAGGATAAGACAAAAGGGATGGTAAGATAAATATGCACTGTAGAAATTTGAAATACAGAACGCAACGTTTCGTAATCAACATATCCCATAAAGTGAATGCGGCTAAGATCCAAATCCAATTCTTCCAGCAAGACTTGTTTATACGTTTTATCATCTTCCCGCTTTTTGCCATAAGCCACTCTATCTTCACCCACAATTAAAACCTGGCAATGAGGGCGTTTTTTCTGCAACTTGGCAACCGCTTGCATAAATTGTGGAAACCCTCGGTAAGGCTCTAGGCCGCGCGAAACATAGGTGACAACTTCATGCTGCTTTGTTAATTCAATATTCCCTAACTTCACAGTTGCTGTTTCAGCAGGCTGCATGAAATCTGTATCTACACCATCATGTAAAACAGACAACTTGGGATAAAAAATCGAGGGGATCTGTTGATATTGCCACTGTGTGGGACAAAGTCCCCCATCACATTGTATTAAATCTACATTGAGCGCCATATTTTTAATACGAAGCCGCAATGGCCATTCTTCATCCTTTGGATCATCGGGTAAAAATCCAAAATCAGCTCCTTGCGAATGATAATACCATTCAAAATAACTCAGCAATGCGGCATCAGGATAAACATCCTTCACAAAGTGTGACACCCCCCAGCCGGCATGAGCACAAATGATATCGGGAATAAATCCCGTTTTTTTCAATTCTGCTGCCATACGATAAACAGCCTGACCGTGCAAAACCGCATTTTCGGCATTATGCAAATAAGGGTGGGTTTGTGGGTTTGCATAGCGAGTTGGCACAAAGTAGACTTTTTTGACACCGGGTATTTCATAGTGGCGGTTCGTGGTGCCAAACACAACGTCATGTTCCGGATTGCGTGCCAAATAAGGCGCCAGGTGACGGTATTGCCCGGGACAATTGTTGTGCAAGAATAAGATCCGCATCTATTATTTTTCCATAAGGTTAGATACTCCCTAGTATAGTATTTGCAGAGACTTTTTTGTGCCTAATAAATTCCTCCTTTGAAAAAGGGGCAAAATATTCGTAATCCCGTTTATTCACATCGTTAGATCGGGTATATGACCAGGTTCTGATATCCCTGTGGGTTCAATAATGGGTTCTTCAGGCGATTTTTTTTGGCCTGCTAATAAGCACAATGATTGCAGCGCAGAAAGCTCTTTTGTAGAAAATTCACTTTGGATTTCTTTTTTACCGGAAGATAAATGTACTGCCACTTGATGTGATAAAAGCTCCAGAATTTCAGGATCTCTCAGAAACTGTCGTATCGATAATTTTGCGTAAAAAAATGAGCCTGTTTTCTTAATGCATGAATCATAATCATCACAAATCAGATCAGGGAGAGATCCCCTGCATTTGCTAATAAAGGTAATATGCGTTTTACTAAAGGTAAAATTAGCTTCCTGAAGAGGTGAAGCCATCGCTACGGTGATCTTTCCCACAAAATAAATCAGGTTTTTAACTATGACTCTAATATATTCTTTTTGTTCTAAAATTTTATCTTGATATTGCTTAATCACATCCCAACAAGTTGCGCTCGGTGCAATTTTCGCGATCATTTCAAGGGTGCCCTGCATACCATGAACATGGCATTTTTCTACACTAAAACAAATATCTTCAAAAGTACATATTGTTACAGCATAAGCAATTAACATTAACTTAAAAAAATCGGGAGGAGAATATTGCTCGATGATATTGCCGTTATGAACCAATAAAGCAGCCTGATCAACCTCAATTCCAAACATATCTGTTATGGATGTCAACTGTAACAGTTTACAATCTTGACCATACAAAGTTAATTTTCCACTTTTTAATAGGGTATTTTCTATTAACCAGTTTTTTGCCTTGACTAAACCAAAGCCAGCAGCTTGATAAACAGGCCATAAGACAGCTTGGTTTGTGCGATTTTCCAGTGGTTGAAGAGACGCTAAACAACAAGCTTGATAATAAGCCGTGATGGGATAACGCTTCTCATTAAATAAAAACAGTTTTAAATGATTTAAAAAATACTTTGTCGTAATTTCTCGCAAATCTCTATAAGTAAAAATATCTGTTGACCATTCTCTTGCGTTGTTTTTTATTATTTCTTCAACGCATTTTTTTAGCGTCTTTACAAATCTTTCAAAGACATCTTGAGATATCAATTTCTTTTCTAAAATAAGGCGTAGTTCTATTTCGATGTTTTTATCAAAAGCCTTTACCGAAACCAGCATATCGGGCATAAGTGCTTTATCCATCTCGCGAGGAACCGATTCAATGTTCGCTGTTAATTCTTCATTAAGAACCAGAAAAAAAAGCAGGCTGACGTATAAATCCAGAAACACAGGATCGGTTTCCTTATCAATAATAAAGAACAGTGCAGCCTGCTGGATAAATAATTTTCGTAAAATCTCCAGATGGGGCTTAATACTCTGCCCTGATTGGCTTATGTCCCTTATTTCGCTTAGCAGGCAGCCGACAAGACAAGCCGCCTGTTTTGATTTTTGTGCAAAGGCAATGAAAGCGCTTTCCCAAACTGCAGAAATATTTTTTTCTTTTTGATGATAAAGAAAAACCGCTTCAATATAATAGTCGCAGGGTTTTTCAAAGAGCATCTCGCTAATCTTGCCTGTTTTTAAAAATTTCCATTCTTCATGAGAAATAAAGTCATCACTGTGCGCATAAAAAGATGATAAAATATCCCCATCATTTTCATGAGGATCCAGCTCACAATCGGCATTGAATGCGGGTTGGGATAATACCTGCTTTATTTGTTTCCTGATATTTCGATTCAGGCTTTCGTCAAATTCCGCTGATATTTCGTGTAAGAACTGCCTCAATTTTGCTTTTCTTTCTGATAAGCCTTCCACCTGATAAAGAAATAACAAAATAGCAGTATATTTTTGTACACTATTGCCTTCTTCAGAAGATAGAGAGAAATGATAGGGAAGGTACTGTTTATGGAGGTGGATCCCCTCTATCACTTCCCAGATATGCTCTATATACGGCACAGAAATCAATATGTCAGGCAATAGCGCATCGACATAATACAACAAGGTTTGCGAATAGAGAGCCGGATTGTCTTTGGACAGTTTAAGGGCTCTTTCAAAAAGCACTGCAACATCAGATTTATTTTTTATAACATTAGTTTCTTCTGTTAAACCGGCACCTCGCAAGAGCAGATTGGCAATACACCCGAGACAAAAAGCGCCGCCCCACGAGAGCGAATTTTCATCGCTTAATTTAAGCAGCATATTGTACATTCTTTTAGCTGAATTAATGGCTCTCAGGTTATCTGCAATATGAAATGCCGTTTGTATGCTTAAAAGAATATAAGAATAGTGACCTGATTCCATGGCCTGTGCGAAACAGGAGCCATAGTATTTTTTTTTGAAGAGTATGTCTGCTTTATGAAGGATCAACTGTATTTCGAAAAAGCCAAGGTGCGCAAATGTGTACTTTCTTTCAATCAATTGGTGGTATAGCGGTTCTGCTTTGTCCAGGAGGTACTGATAACGCTCCTTCTGAGATCGGAGCCTCGCAGCAGCCGTTTCCAAATACAGCGGCAAGCAGCGTAATTGCAGCCAAAGCCCCCTCTCATCCCGGACTTCTTTAGCGGCACTCGGGAGTTTTTTAAATGCGTCATCAGGTATATTTTTTCCCGCAATCAGAATATCAATATAATGGTAAGCAAAAAGCGCTACTTTATTAGTATTTTTTTGGATTTTTTTAACGTTTTTTTTCAGAAAACCTTCACTCTCCACATGCGCCTGATATTCAAACCTGGCATCAAAAAACATGTGTCTTGCAAGATGTACGTAAACAGCTTCTTCGGGCGGCAGCACATTGATACTGGTATTAATCAGCAACTGCAGGGCTTCATAACAGCCTTCATTAATCAAGGTTTCAGCCTTATGAAACAAGGCTTGACCTTCTGATAAAACTTCTGAGGAAGAGAGAAGCGGCGCTGCGGTTTTTGATTTTTGCTGTTTTTCAGCTTTTACTTTTCTTCGCGGCATAAAAACTCCTTGGGATCTTTGCAGCAAGGAATATATCATTTAAAAAGTCAATTTGCTAATCCTTGTTAATATATCCGCAAAGGATGCATGTGATATTGGGTGGGATTTTCAGGACAACCCTGAAGGCCGCATTCAAAAAATACCATCGCAGTAGCAATAAAGATGACAGCAAGCACTAATAAAGTCGTTATTTTTGCGAATTTTGCGGGCTGAAGTCGTTTTTCATTATTCGCTCCAATCACTAACATAGCCGTAATGTAACTCACGACCAACAAACATACAATTACCATCCATACATACAAACTTAACCCTAGAAACGGATCGCCGTAGGTATCGGTACCCGGAATAATGTGTAACAGGGTTTGGCGTGAAGCAACAATACCCGTAAAAATAGAGGCAATTAAAGTCAATCCATAATGACGAGTTCGATGACCAAATTGTAAAGTTAGCGCAAGGGATAACGCCATCACTAAAGATCCCATACGTTGTAACAAACACAGAGGACAGGGCAGTTCATGCGTGCTGAATTGTAAAGCAAGGCTAAAAATGACTAACCCTGTTAAACCCCATATCACTAAGGTATCCAAACAATCAATCGGTAAACGAAAACGATGAAATATCATCTGTATCATCCCAATAACAAATGTGATAAATGGGCTGCTGCCCGGGCTAATTGGATAGGCAGTTCTTCATTGGCATAGTAAAGATAAGAATAAACGCCGGCGCTTAACGCACATCCCCACCCTAGATAAGTAACTGCCTGCAACCTAAGATAAGCTGCCAATGCCGCGAGCGTTGTTAAGCTAAATAAAATAAACTGCATTTTGATAGGCTCCTTGCCAACAGCATTCCTTACCGCTCCCATACAGCTTTCCTTTTGAGTATAGACAAAGATTATTCGTTTGCGTAACAAGGGTGTATGTCAAGCGTTGAGTAGAAAGAGGCAGGTAGGATCAGTTTATCCCCACCGAAATAATGCCATCAGCAAGGTCGTCAAAGCCCCAAAAATAATAAATACGATAACCAGGGGCATATTAGATTGGATAGGCCAAAGCAGGGTTATTGTCGCAATGCATGTTGAGAACAAAAACTCAGACGCGCCTAAAAGAGCTGCTGCTGTGCCGGCAATCCCCGGAAAAGGTTCCAATGCACCGCCGGCGCTTGCTCCCATCATAAATGCACCGCCCATAGCACTGAATGCCATTGGTAATATAAAACTCCCTACGGTAGTGCCGCAACACAGTGTCCAAAGAAACATAATGATACCGCTTGAGAAAAACAAAATACAACCTAAAAAAGCCACTCTGACAAATCCTATTTTCACATTGAGTTTACCCGCTGTAATACTGCCTATGAAAAAGATGATGCCAATAAACGCAAAATAATACCCAAATTGGGTTGTCGGGACATGCAATAGAGTGATTAAAATATAAGGTGACACTGAAAAAAAAGTGAAGAACCCTGCCAACGCACTGGCAGCAATAAAGGTAAAGATTAGAAACTGCCTGTTTTTTACAATCTGAAGATAATGACGAAATATATCTGTCAAGGAAATTTCTTTATTTTTTTTCTTGATGGTTTCTGACAAAAACAAAAAAATAGCAATAAAAATGCTTATACCCAAAATAGCTAAAAAGAAAAAAGGCGCACGCCAGCCGAACCAGGCATTTAAATAGCCCCCTGCTAATGGCGCCAACAGCGGCGAAATAGCAATTGAGCCATTCAAATAGCTGTAGATTTCGGCAGATTCATTGCCTGAGAATAAATCACGCACCATGGCAAAAGCACATACCATCATGCCGCAGGCTCCAAGACCTTGGATCATTCGTGCAAAGATTAAAAAAGCAATTGAAGGGGATAAAGCCGCTGCGATAGAGGCTATTGAATAAAGCAACAGACTTAATAAGGCAATACTTTTTCGGCCGAAGCGATCGGACAAAGGTCCGATAATCAATTGCCCTGCTCCTGCGGCTAACATAAAAAGGCTTAATGTTAATTGTACAAGCCCTTGGGAGGTGTGGAATATGTTAACCAATTCCGGAACTTCCGGCACAAAAATATCCTGTCCCACAGCAAAACTGACTACCAGCGGCGCTAATAACACAACCACATTCAAAGGAGTATATTTCATGAAATAAGCCTTTATCCTTGCTTTAAAAGTCCGCTCAGCTCGCTATGATATTTAACGGGTTTAAATTCAATAAAACGGTAATCGGCTATTCCTTCCTGATAGAAGGGATCGTTTTTGATAATAGCTTTCAGCCTGCTTTTGTCAGCCAGGGCAATGATAATACCTCCTGTGCGCGGCTCTTGAGGACCAGAGACTAAAAATAACCCTTCATCGTAATAACGCTGCAAAAAAGCACGATGAGCTTGCACAAATTGATCAACCTTTTCCAATGGCGTTTTATAAGTTAATTCGATAACCAACATGATTACGCCTTACTTACTTTCTTGCTTGATGATTTAATCGAATGGGCATGTCCCATCCAGCGATTAAGCAACGGTGTCAACAGCAAGACTATAAAGGCAATGCCTACAATCGCCCAACCCAATTGGCTAAAGGCGTGGCTATAGCTGACATTGGTAACAATCGGTGAAGCGCCTTCGATATTGCCAGAAGCGTGATTTGAGAAAAAACTGGCTAACACAGCAGCAACACCGCTGTTTAGCAAGACGCTTCCCATACACAAACTTTGCCAGCGAGCCGGCACCATTTGCCCTACCATGGCATAACCCACAGGACTTAAGAAAATTTCTGCGATAGCTTCCATTACCAACATGGCAAATAACCAGAAAAAATTCACATGGCCGTCAGGGCCTGCAAAGGCGATGCCTAAGGGTAATAATAATAAGCCAACACCACTGATGACTAAGCCAATGGTATATTGTACGGGCACAGAAAACCCAAGACTTTTACGCTTTCGTGATTTCGCAAAAAGGTAAGCTAATAACGGCGCGCCAATACAAATGGTAATTCCGTTAATGCTGGGAAACCAGCCAGGAGCAAAGCTAATGCCCCAGAAATTCAGGTTTACATTATTTTTAGCAAAGAACATCAAACTCATGGGCGCTAACTGATAGACTACCCAAAAAATCTGTGCGCTCATCAATAAGATAAAGAAGACTAAAAACCGTTTGCGTTCTGCATGTTGATGTGAAAAAACGCCGTACAACAAGATTAATACCATCACGGCTCCAATACCCAGAATGATAATATCGCCAATATCTGCACGTTGCAGCAAGAAATGTAAGACAGGTAATAATATCACTACCATTACCACACCTATCACATTGCGCTTAAAAGGAGACTTGGCTTTAAGTAATGCGGTATCCAAATCTCGTAACCGATGAAATCCTGCTCCCAGCAAACCCAGTGTAACTACATTCAATACCGCTGCCGCTATAAATAGGGGTGTGTAATTACTTTGCAACTGAAAATACCCGGTCATAACAGAACCCATGATAAAAGCGAGATTCATGCTGGCGTAATTCCAGAAAAAAGCCGTTTCACGGCGAGAAACATCATCCCTGCTAAAAAGTTGTGATAACAACATATTCAAAGAAGTCACGAGCGTTCCCGTACCAATCAGCATAAATGCCAATCCCCAGTAGAATAGAGGGAGACTGCCTTCCGCCAAAGCCAGCACACCTACTAACTGGCCTAAAACACCCACGATCACAACAACCCGGTAACTTAAATACCGTCCTCCAATAAAGCCTGAGAATTGATGGAGAGCAAAATTACAGGCAAAATAAACGCCGGTAATAATATTGGCGTCATGTGCAGAAAATCCCATTTTGGTATTCATATACAACACCAATGAGGCAAATAAAACAGCAAAACTGGTCGTGCTTAAAAACTGGAGGAAAAAAAGCAAGCCAAAGCCTTGCGGCATATTCAGGAAGGTTTTACGGGCAGCATGTGTATTCAAAGATAATAACTCCTCAACTATCCTCTTCGCGTTTTTATTTTAAACTTAAAGGCTGCACTCGCTCGCAAAAGTCATGTATTATTTATACATTCCTTTTACTCGAGGATTTGCCGGCTTGCCTAAAATTAAAACGCTTTGAGTGTGTTTTTGTCGTAAACCGAGGCAATCCTAAGTGAAAACAATACCTCAAGTCAATTATTATTCGATTTATAAGGTTTCTGCTGAACGGACGAGGCGGGTCCTTTTAGAAATTTTACTCTTCTAAATCATACGGATAAGCCTCTCTTCTCTTAAAGACTCAACATTGAATCACTTCCCTGCTAGAATTATCACTGGATAATGCCGGGAAATATTTATGCTGTCTATCAACCCTATGCAACAAACTGATGTCCGTCTGGTTGCTTTATCGCAAGACCATGTGAAAGATTTAGAGAAAATAGCCGAGGATCCCCGTATATGGCAGCACAATCCGCAAATTGCTCATCCTCATCAATTCGCAAGCATCTGGCTGAAAAACGCTTTTAAGAAACAAGCAGAGAAAGACCAATTTCCTTTAGTCATTTTCAAGCAGAATCGCATGGCGGGATCAACTCGTTATTACGAATATGATGCTAAACACCGGCATATTTCAATCGGCTACACCTGGTATCACCCTGATTACTGGGGTTCTGGACTCAATACCCTTGTCAAAACAATGATGCTGCATTATGCCTTTAGTGAATTAAACTGCGAGCGAGTTGCTTTTTCTATCGATAGTGAAAACAGGCGATCGTGCAAGGCTGTTGAAAAATTAGGGGCTGTCAAAGAAGGGATTTTGCGGCATCATCTGGTGCGTCCTGACAATACTTTTCGTGATACGGTATGTTACAGCATTTTAAAAACAGAATGGATTACCCGAGAACATGCCTTATGACTATACAATTCATTAAACCCAGCCCCGAGCGATTTTTACGTTTGAAGACGCATGCCAGTGAAACTTATGCGAGAGAGATGCTGCGTTATGGAGAATTCCAGGGCATCAGTGAATCTCAAAAACGAGCAGAAGCAGAAATTCAAGAATATCTTCCTGAAGGCCAGAAAACTATGGGACATTATTTTTATGAGTTGTGGGAAACGGAAAAACAACAAACAGGTTATCTGTGGTTTATTATTCAAAATCCCCAGATCGTAGATCAACGCCTCCAGTCTCATGCTTTTTTAGCCTATATTTTTATTGATGAAACAAAACGCCGGCAACAGGCTGCTACCCTCGCAATGGATTTTTATGAAAAAACCGTTGCCGAAAAATATGGCGCCAGCGATTCCAGTTTGTATGTATTCAAAGAAAATAAACCGGCTGTCGCATTATATCAAAAGCGCGGTTACCAGATTATCCATGAAACCCGCTTTAACCTGGCTGCTCAAAATAGCCGTTTTTTTATGAAAAAAATTTTGATGCCTTAATAATCCATTTCACTTTAAAATGCACACTTTCAAGACTTAAGAAAAATTATCACTGCTGCGCAGCGAATAAAGGAAAATACTCAGTTCAAATTAACCAATCACAATAGTACCTATCAAATAAGGGGCTACTTGTCCGGTTAGTTCAATATGATGATGATCATTCAACATGCAATGGATTTCTCCGCCGCGGGCAGACAATTGGTGCGCCTGTAATGTCTTTTTGCCAAGGCGCTCGGCCCAATAAGGAACTAACGTGCAATGAGCCGATCCTGTCACAGGATCTTCCAGGCGCGGTTCCAATGGCGTGAAAAAACGAGAGATAATATCAATGTGAGGATCATCACTCGGCGCTGTCACAATAATCCCTCGCCTATCTAATGCAGCAAAAGCAGCACGATTAATGCGTAATGATCGTAATTGTTCCGCTTCTTTCAATACAACGAGGTAATGATCAGCTTTATATACGGCTGTTGGTGTTACACCCAGCCCTGCTGGAAAATAAGACGGCATTTGACAAGGTACTGCAGGTAAAGCGGGTAATATCAAGCGAATGCCATTATCAACACGCCTTGCTATTAATTCGCCTTTTCTGGTTTCAAAAACCACTTCCTGGGATAACAATTCAAGGTGCGCAAAAATAACATAGGCTGCCGCTAAAGTGCCATGTCCGCAAAACTCGACTTCATGATGAGGAGTAAACCAGCGTAAATGATAACGGCCTTCTTCACCAATAAAAAAAGCGGTTTCCGAAAGATTATTCTCTGCAGCAATCGCTTGTAAGGTAGCTTCCGGTAACCATGTGTTCAAAGCACACACTGCAGCAGGGTTTCCTTTAAACACACGATGGGTAAAAGCATCTACATGATAAAGGGTATAGGTTGACATCGACTTTCTTACCTCCATTATTTAAGCATAAGATCAATACCGCAAATGGAACAAAACAGCCCCTTTCGCCCTAAAAAAATGCGAAGCCCTCTGTTTTTGTTCAAAAAATGATTTTTTAAAAGCAGTGATTACTATAAGTTGTTAGAATACCGCTCTTTGTAAAGCCGATAATAGGAGTTATTTTATGCTGTGGCAATCCTCACCCCGGGGCGGTATTGTTAACGCATTGAGACCTTTTTTAATCATGGTTGTCTTTATTGTCGCCGCCGTCATTGCGCTGGTTTTATTTTCTTATCTCCTGTTCTGGGGCATACTTGCAGGCTGTGTATTATATCTTATCGCCTGGATTAAAACGGCTTTTTTCAAAAAGACATCGTTAAAGGATCCCTATCAGAAAAGGGGTAATATTTATGATCATGAAGAATGATCACATTTTAATGGAGGCTTCATGCAAAGTCGCTCATCACCTTCGCCATTAATTAAAGAAGAACGCTTTACCGGTTATGCCTGGGTTATTTGGCTTGTGGCTGCGGTATTCTTTGCGTATGAACTTTTTTTACGATTATCGCCCACCGTGATGGTCGATGAATTAATGGAAGCTTTTAATGTCCATGCCCGCGAGTTGGGCAGTTTGAGCGCTATGTATTATTATGCTTATGCTTTAATGCAAATACCGGTAGGCATTTTATTAGATCGCTTCGGTCCGCGGATTTTATTAACGTTTGCTTCTACGCTGGTAGCCATTGGCTGTTTGGTTTTTGGAACTACTCACCAATTATGGGTTGCGGATATCGGCCGCATATTAATGGGGATCGGCTCTGCTTTTGCTTTTGTAGGATGCCTTAAATTAAGTGCCGCCTGGTTTCCCGCTTCGCGCTTTGCTTTTGTGGTGGGTTTAACCAATACCCTGGGAGTATTAGGGGCTGTTTCTGTTGCAAAACCCATGGCCTTTATGGTGCAAAATTTAGGATGGCGCGATGTTATTCTGCTCATGATGTTTATTGGTTTTGGGCTGGCCTTATTGAATTTTTTAGTGGTTCGTAACAACCCTTATTATCAGCAAATTGCCTCAAAACAGCCAAGACTGCCCAAAGGCCACGAACTATGGACACACTTAAAGCATATTGTTTCAAACAAACAAACCTGGCTTATTGCGCTTTATGGCGGATTATTGGTAGCCCCCATTGCCGGTTTTGCTGAATTATGGTGCGTGCCTTTCTTAATGAAAACCTATGCGCTAACCAAACCTGATGCAGCCGGATTAACCGCTTTAATTTTTGTGGGGATCGCTGTCGGCGGACCTTTGCACGGCTTTTTATCAAACTGGATCGGACGGCGACGGCCAATCATGTTAGCCGGCGCTTTGGGTGCCTGTATGTCGCTCAGCACGTTGATCTATCTTCCAGAATTATTGCAGCCCTGGATGATTCCCACTTCGCTATTTTTACTGGGCTTTTTCTCGGTAACCATGTTGTTGTGTTTTGCATTAAATTCTGAAATTCATCCCAAAGAAATCAGCGGCACTGTGATTGCTTTTACCAATATGCTGGTTATGTTGGGCGGCACTTTGTTCCAACCTTTAATTGGATATCTTTTGGATGCCCATTGGAAAACGGTTATCAAAGAAGGTGCTTATCACTATAGCATTCATGATTATCAGATGGCCTTTGTTTTATTGCCGATTTGTCAATTGCTGGGGGTGGTTCTCTTATATTTTATTCGGGAAACGTATTGCCATTGTTGTGATGATCCTACGCCTTGTAAAAGCAGGAAATAAGCAGCATTTCTCTGATTTTCTTAAGCCAACAAGGTAATTGCTTACAGCATGTATGCAATTGCCTTATTTATACTGTTTTTAGGAAAACAGTATAGGGAAAATCATCATGAGCAAGATCAATTACCACAGCACTGCTTCACTTAATTTAAAGTTAATTCGCAAACACCTTTTACGTGAAATTGCCGGACTTTATTACGACATGTGCGTAATAAGAGCCGAATGTTACTCTTGGCGTGCCCCTCTTGAAGCACTGTTAGGTTATCTCTGCAAAGGAGATTTGCCGCGTTATCTCGCTGAAACGCAGCAACTGATTTATCAAGTGAGAGCAAATGCCGCAAAAAACACTTCATGGGATTGTGACATTTCACGTGCATTATTCAAAATAACAGCAACATTATTTGCTAAAGAACTCGCAGCCGCCTGGAAGATGAGCAGCGTTAATGATTGTCTTGCCCATATTCACAGTATTTTATTCACTGCGTGGGAAGTGCCCCGACGCATCAGCGCTCACAAGGCCTCTGCAAAACTGTATCATGGTTTTGCGCAATATAAATCGCACGATAAGGCAGGAAAACTGGCGGATATAGAAAGCAGCAATGACTTAATTGCTTTTTTCCCTCCCTTGCATGAAGATACCAACCCCATTACGATCATCAAACTGGTTAATTTATTATCAACAACATTGGCGCTGCATTTTACCTCTGAAATAAAGAGAACTGATCGTTATTATTTTATTTGCTTATATCAGCAAGTTGAAGCATTGAATTTAGAAGATCAATTACAACGGCATTTCATTGAAAAGCAACATTATCTCGATTTGATCAGTACCACTGCTGAAAAGCACTCTTTATGTTCGAGGCTGCGTCTGTTTGACAAGAAGCCATGCAGCCTCAGCGAGACAGAAGAAAAAACGCTCCAAAAAATAAACCGTTTTTACTATTCAACTAAAGGATTAGTGCCCATAGATGGGCCAGAAGAAGAAACAGAATCGATAGAAACTGAATTAACAACTCTGGCAGAAGATTCTTTATCGGTGGTACAGCCGCAGGGGATCCCGCAGCAATATAGCATGACAAGCGAAATGAATCGCAGCTTGTATTTTTCAGCGAATTAGTACGCTGTAAAGTCAATTATAAGGAGCGTATAAATAATGCGTGATTTTTGTTCGCTGCTGCAGCCAACAAAGCCTACATTTAAAGCGCCAAGAATATATCATCTGCGTGCAATGCGCTCGACCGATCGCGCTGCACGCAAACGCTGCATAATATGAGTCAAGTGATCTTTATCAATAACCAATAAAGTTAAGTTAACACGGCAAAAAAGACCATCCTGTTCTTCAACAGAAATGTCGAGAATATCCGAATCGGCTTCTGCAATCCCACGGGCTAAAGCAGCCAATACACCCCGGCGATTCTCTGCATAGAGTAGAACATCTACTTTGTAACGATCTTCGACTGTTCTATCCCAAATCAGATCGATAGATTCCTGATGTGCTGTACGGGCTGCTGCCACGGCTGAACAGGTTTCTATATGTACCACAATGCCCTTTCCTGTGGTGAGAAACCCCACAATAGCGTCGCCTGGAATGGGTCTGCAGCAAGGCGCAAAAATCAATACCATCCCTTCACTGCCTTTAATAGGCAGCGGTTCTGTCTGCTGCTTCGAATTATCTTCTGCCGGTTTTTCTTCGGTTTCATCAAATAAGGCCAAGCGTCTTGCCACGATCAACGGCATTTGATTACCTAAACCAATATTTTCCAACAACTCATCCTTATTTTTATAGTGAGATTCACCAAGAACGGCTTGCAAAGCCTCTTCAGGAATATCGTTGATCGTAAGCGACATCGTAGCTAATGCTTTTTCCAACAAGCGCGTCCCCAAGCTAATAGATTCAGTGACGCGCTGATTTTTCAAGAAATGTCGAATATGGCTGCGAGCCTTTGCTGTCACCACAAAATTAAGCCAGGCGGGATTGGGTCGTGTATTTGCTGCTGTGATAATTTCAACAGTAACACCATTGGATAAGACTGAACTCAAGGGTGCCAAACGCCGATTAATTTTAACAGCAACGCAGGAGTTACCAATATCAGAATGCACCGCATACGCAAAGTCAACTGCAGTAGCACCGGCAGGTAATTTCTTAATTTCACCTTTAGGGGTAAAAACATAAACTTCATCAGGGAAAAGATCAATTTTAACATTTTCAATAAACTCTAAGGAGTTGCCCGTACTCTGCTGCATCTCCAGTAAATTGCGCAGCCATTCGCGTGTATGCACTTGGGCTTCATGATCTGCTGATTCTCCTGATTTATATAACCAATGCGCAGCAATCCCATTTTCTGCAATAAAATGCATTTCTTTACTTCTGATTTGGATCTCAATAGGAACGCCGTAGGGACCAAATAAAGTGGTATGTAAAGATTGATAACCATTGGCTTTAGGGATTGCAATATAATCTTTAAAGCGTTCTGGTACGGGCTTATACAAGCTATGAACACTACCCAGAACGCGATAACAGGCATCTCGGGAATTTACTACGATACGAAATCCATAGACATCCATGATCTCAGCAAACGTTAAGCGTTTATTTCGCATTTTTTTATAAATGCTGAAGATATGCTTTTCCCTGCCCTCTATTGATTCAAACGATAAACTGTCTTTTTTTAAAATAGCCTGCAAAGCATTTTCGATAACTTTCATGATTTCTTTACGATGGCCATGCGCTTTTTCTCGGGCATCGGTTAAAATACGATAACGATTAGGATGCAAAATAGAAAACCCTAACTCCTGAAACTCCGTTGCAAAAGCATGCATCCCTAAACGATTGGCAATAGGTGCATAAATTTCAAGGGTTTCTTTGGCTATCCGCTGGCGCTTCTCTGGCGGTACTACCCCTAACGTACGCATATTGTGGAGTCTGTCAGCCAGCTTTATCAAAATGACCCGAATGTCTTTGACCATGGCCAAAACCATTTTGCGAAAATTCTCAGCTTGAGCTTCAGCTTGGGATTCAAATTTAATTTGAGTCAGTTTCGTGACCCCATCGACTAATTCAGCAACCGATTTGCCAAATTTTTCAGTGAGGGTTGCTTTGCTAATACCGGTATCTTCGATCACATCATGCAAAATAGCCGCTATTAAACTTTCTGGATCTAAATGCATCTGTGCGAGAATACCCGCAACCGCAATGGGATGGGTGATGTAAGGCTCACCGCTATGTCTTTTTTGGCCAGTATGTGCAGCTGCCCCAAATAAAAAGGCCGAATGAACTCGATCGATCTGTTCTTCATCGAGATAGCTTTCCAGTACAGTACGCAGTCGTTTGAAAACACGCCCGTTTGACACAGATTCTTACCCTTTGTGGCTATTTATATTGATTATACTGTGTAAAAGGTTATTTGGATAATATCGGAAATCAACGGATTTTTGCCTCCTTTAAAAAAAGGAGGAATAATCATTATGACTTTGCAAGAAAAGATGAAATCAGGCGTTATCGTCTGTTTTCTTAGAGGATTTCTTTTCAGAATTGCTATGCCCTTCATCTTCATTTTCACCCGATTTGGGGATAGCAACTTCGCTCAAAAACACGGTATCAGCCTCTGAAACGCCGCTTCCTTCATCAGTTACCTGCCCTTCTCCACCTTTCTCATCCTCGTCTTCTTGCGTGAAAGGAAACTGCACGGGGCCAGAACGGCTGGCAACTTGTTCAAATACTGACGGTTTGGAATTCAATAATTTTCTGCGAGGCGAGGCAGTGAGAGATTGTTCTTGAGACAGCGTATCCGTTTCCTGGGTAAGAAAAGTAGAGTTGGTCTCTTCGCCAGCAAAGGTCAGATCTTCATCCTCACTCTCAGTGGTACTTATTGAAACTTCTCCTGCAATAAAACTGTCTGAAACACCTGCACGAGCAGCTTGTAATTCCTGGTCACGGGCTTTTTCCAAATCGTCCAAGCGTCTTGGATTAATCTTGCCGGCAGCAATTTCCCGTAAAGCTACTACCGTAGGTTTATCATCTTCCCAGGGAACCAAAGGTTCAAACCCTTTGAATATCAATTGGCGAACGCGTTTAGTTGCTGCCAAAACAAGTTCAAATCGGTTATCGACATTTTCCAGACAATCTTCAACGGTTACACGTGCCACAGATAGCTCCTATATAATTCAAGCAGGGAATCAATCATTTTAGCGCGATTTGCCTCTCAAGCCAAGAGGGAGGCAATTAAAGCAGCTTGTTTTTGAACCTGCTTAGAAAAGGTCAAATTTTGAGCGATTATAATCGCTTGTAAATCAGAAATGGCTGTTTCAAAATCCCGGTTGATTATAAAGTAGTCGAATTCTGCATAATGAGACATTTCCGCGACAGCAACATCTAAGCGTTTCTGAATGATTTCGGGTAAATCCCCTTGACGATGACGCAGCCTGCTATCCAAGGCTTCTCGAGAAGGCGGTAAAATAAAGATCCCCACCGCTTCAGGGTACAAACGCCGTACTTGCATAGCTCCTTGCCAATCAATTTCCAGAATGATATCCGTTCCTTGCAATAGACGCGTTTCAACCCATTGCTGCGATGTGCCATAGTAATAGTGATAATTAAATACCTTGGCATATTCTAAAAATTCACCCGCTTCAATCATCTGCAAAAAGGTTTCTTCATTGACAAAGTAATAATCAACACCGTCTTTTTCTTGAGGCCTTTGAGGGCGTGTAGTATGGGATATGGAGACCGCCAAATCCGGCATACGTTTTACCAAGTCCGTAATAAGGCTGGTTTTGCCGCTTCCGGAGGGGCCTGCAATGATATAGAGTGTACCTGTTTGTGTTGTTGTCATGTTCGGATTCCATCATTGTTAGACAATATTGTAACTGCTTGCCTCTATTTCGAAAAGCCTGAAAAATGGCAGATCTGGATGCAGGTTGTGGGAAAGATGGCGTTTTCCCTAGCCTAAGGGTAAGTAGTTACACAATATTCTGGATCTGTTCTCTCATCTGTTCAATTAAAACTTTGATTTCAACTGCACTGCGCGTAATATCAGGATCGGTTGACTTGGAAGTTAATGTATTGGCTTCCCGATTTAATTCTTGCATGAGAAAATCAAGTTTACGTCCCAATTCTCCGCCTTTTTCCAGCCAATGCCGCACTTCTTTTACATGGGTTTGCAGCCTGTCTATTTCTTCTGAGACATCAGCTTTCTGCGTTAACAATACGACTTCTTGTTCAAGACGCAGAGGATCACAGCCTATTTGCAAGTCAGCGACTTTTGCCTTAAGTTTCTGCCGCACAGTCTCTACAAAAACGGGTAATCGCGGACTTAGCGTATTTATCTCTGATTGAATACTGGTTAGGCGATGCAGAATAGCTGAACTTAATGCTGCTCCTTCACGGGCACGCATCGTGGTCAGATCGCTTAAACATTGCTTTAACGCGTTCAAAACAGGTGTTCTTAATGGCGCAATATCGAGGCTATTGGTTTGCAATACATCTGGCCAGCGTAAAATATCCGTTGCCTTGCAAGGGCTGTGGGTTTTCATCCGGCTTTCAACTTGAATACAAGCTTGAACCAATTGATCCACTAAAGCCATATTAACTTGCAGCGAAGGACAGATTTGATCACTTTGAGAAAATCGCAATTGGCATTCCACTTTACCACGATGCAATTGCCCTGCTAACATCTCCCGCACCACCGGTTCCCATTCACGAAAGAGATCAGGCAAACGAAGGGAAATATCTAAATAGCGATGATTTACCGTTCTTATCTCCCACACAGCTTGGCCCCAGTCTTGCTGAAGATGAGCCCGGGCAAACGCTGTCATGCTGTAGATCATAGAATCAATTCCAGCCAATAGAATAGTGCGACTATACAGAGATGCCAGAAAAAAGCCAAGGGGCGCTGTATTTTAACCCTTAAAGGTACTCTGCTGCTCTCGCACAAAAAGACCTAAAGGATTCCCATTCCTGGCTACCAGCTGTCAATGGCAGCATCTCAGCCTCATCAAACAAACGATAATAATAAATCTGTTTACCACAAACAGCGTTAATGTTTTCAGCAGACCATGTTGTTGGAACTTGTCCTGAGGCAATTTCAAAATAATACGGATTAGCATTGGCATCCAGCAACAAATAACCTCCAGCAGGATCAATCAAATAAAACTCAATAATATCTTTATCGAAACAAATATTTTGAAAAAAATCAACAAAAGCAACATCACTTAAATAAGGCATTGTTAATTGCAATTGCGACACGATCGGTAATGAAAACTCTTGAAAATAATTATAAGCCAGCGTTGAAATCGCAGTGGTTAATTTAAGCATCATTGATGGGCTATCATCTTTAACTACATAACCATCAATAATTCCTTCTTTTACAGCTTTTTTTGCCATACCCACCTCGTCAGGCAAAATCAGCAGCAATTTTTTACATTCGATAAACTGAATACGCCGGCATAAATCAAACAGGGAAGGTTCACGAATACTGCTATCAATGACAGCAACTACCACTTCTTCAAATCGATGCGATGAACATAACTCATCTGACAACGTCTTTTCACAAAAATGAAAACGGGTTCTTACAGTGTGATCGAATGCTTCCGAACGAACCCAAGGTTGATTATTGACGCGCGGGTAATAGCCTTTTAGCAAAAACCGTTCTGCTTGTTTAGGCTCGTCAAAGATACGATAGAAAAAATGAGGCAATAATGCTTTTCGAATACCGGTTAATTCCCGATATTGATCGCCAATAAACAGTACAGTTCCTGCCACATAACAAGTAGGCAGAATATAGTTCGACATGCAAACTCCTTTTCTTAGGGAAATTACACACCCTGTGTAATTGTGGAGGCATTCTAGTTTTATTTTTTAAAAAAATCACCTTATTTTTAACAGATAATTTACCCTTTTAAATACAGAGATTTCTTACGGCGATAAAGCTAATAGCTTACAAAAAGCATCTGCTTTTTCCGATATTGCAAGCTTATAAGGCCTGTATAATGAACCTTGTCAAATTGCATAACTCCTTGTATTTTGTGCCAACGCGTATAAGGTTCACACCTTATACGCGTCTTTTTTATTGGTTGAAAGTTTCTTTGAATCCCACCTCTTTTGACAAAGAAGAGCGATATGGCGTTAGCCGCGATGGGAGATTTATAGGTTTACAAAAAAAATCGCCGCATTATAAGTATACAATGCGGCGATTCTGAAGAAATGAAAAATAATGGGTTAGTAGCGTTCGCGTCCAGCACCACTATTATTGCGACGTTGGCCTCCACGGTCACCGCGGTCACCACGGCCACCACCGCCGCCGCCTGTGCTAGGACGTGCCCGATCAACACGCAGCGCACGGCCTTGGTATTCATACCCATTGAATTTCTCCAATGCAGCAGTCGCGCCATTTTCTGTTACGAAAGTGACAAAGGCATAACCTTTTGAACGGCCTGTTTCCCGATCTGTAATAAGACGCACATCTTCCACTTCACCTGCTTCACCGAACAATGCTTTAACATCGTCGTTGCTAACAGTGAAAGGCAGATTCCCAATATATAATTTAGCAGTTTCCATGAAACTCTCCTCGATCAATTAACATTACTATTACTGCTGCGAAGTATGAAATCGGGAACATTCAAAGCAGTTTGCAGAAGAACCAGACGAACATAACTTAGTAGCGGAAAGGATCTTAACACAATTATGGCTCTAGCGCTATTATTGCGCATCTTCCCCCCAAAAATCGGATTAAAACCCCTCAAAAACCCTTTAAATCGATAAAAACTGCACACTATTCGACCAATCCTGAGAGCTATCCATCTGTTCCTATTGCAAATAGCAGTTGTTCTAGTAGTATCTAGGAGTAAAGCTATTCAAAGCAGGAACACAACAATAGAGGCGGGTTAATACGATGTTAGCAGAGCCGTTTGTTAAAACCACCACCTCACCCCCCTCTTTTTCGCAATCCTTAGGGTTGTCACGCTTAAAACAACCGCTGGTTGCCCGTAATCAGCCTTACTATCGCTCTAAAACCTACGTAGCGCAGACAGGAACAACCCCCTTATCCAAAGCAGCAGCCCCGCTTTTTAGCATTATCATTACTTTGCAATATGCTCGATCAGAAGCGGCGAGTCCTGCTTTGTATCAACATCTAATCCATGAGATAAAAGCTTTTGAAAGCTTAGCGCGTGCTAAAGATTATTCACCAGAATTCATTACTGTAGCCCGTTATGCTTTATGTGCAACACTCGATGAAACCCTTCAAACCGCAAGCGGTACTTCAGAAGCGGGGGGAAATCAGCAAAATTTACTTGGCACTTTCCAACAAGAACAGTCTGCAAATGATCGGTTTTTTTCAATATTAGATCATATTCGGGCTGATCCAGCGCATTATCTGGAACTCCTGGAAATTATGTATACCTGCCTCAGTTTAGGTTTTGAAGGCCGCTATCGTTTTAAACCAGAGAGACGTCATGAATTCGAAACGTTGTTAGATGATCTTTACCATCTGATTCGTGAAGAGCGCGGGGACGTTAAAAAACGGCTATCGGTTTGCAAACATTGGCAGAAAATGCCTTTACTTCCAACATTCCAACCTTTGCGTTTATGGCGTATCACTTTAGCCGGCCTTTTGGGATTAGGGCTCTTATATAGTGCTTTCCATTACGCTTTGTTTGCCGCAACGATACCGCTCGTCAATACGGTAGAGCAAGTGTCAGCATACAACACTGTGCCAGCAGCGCTGCGCGCGCCCTCTCCCGCCGCTTCGCGACACCTTCTCGCGCCAAGCGGGAGAGGGGAATAAGAGGCTAGGCCTTAATGAAGCGAATTCTCTTCCACCAATGCATCAGTTTTATTTTACTGTGCATTTTACTGGCTCTCATCTGGATAGAAGGGCCAACCTTATACATCGGAGGTCAACAACCTTTAGAACCAGTATTGAATCGTGCCATCATCAACACAGTGTTTATTTTTATTTGGTTTTTATCTGTCTTGTTAAAATCTTCTGCAAGAACGACTATACCTAAATCGCAGACTAAAACCCTCATTGCGCGTGAACTATTAGTGCAGCAATTCCAGGGAGCCACAGCATTTTTAAAACGCACCCTGTTAAATAACAATGCTTCCCAAAAAACCTTATCGGATTTACCGTGGTATTTACTCATCGGCGCATCCGGAGCAGGTAAAACAACTTTATTAGCTAAGTCTGATATGTCCTTTATTTTGGCAAAGCAATCCCGGCAGTCAACTGAAGGAGAAAAGGTCAATCCCACCGAATTGTGCGATTGGTGGGCAAGCCGTCAAAGCGTTTTTTTAGATACAACAGGCCGTTTTTGCCCGGCTTCAAGGCGAGACAAACATGAAAAAGTGCTTTGGCACACCTTGTTATCTCTCATTAAACAAGAAGGGCAGCACCATTTAAAAGGTGTTATCGTTGTGCTGGATTTACCAATGATAATAAAACAGCCTCGACAGAAATCACTTTGGCTTTGTCATAATACAGGGTTAATGCTCTCTGAAATCAAACACATCTTAAATCAGGAAATCCCTGTCTATATTGTTGGCAATCAATGCGATCGGATCTTAGGTTTTGAGACATTTTTTGGTGATCTGGGCCAAGAAGAAAGAGAACAAATCTGGGGAATAACTTTCTCTCACCTGCAGCCTCTAAAACTTCGTCAGTGGATGGCATCTCTTAATAAAGAATTATCTGCATTGTTAATAAGATTGCATGAACAAGTATTGTGGCGTTTACATCACGAGCTTAATAGTCAAAAGCGATTGTTAATCAAAGACTTTCCCACCCAATTAGAAAGGGTGTTTCAATTTATTACGCCTTTTTTCCGACAATTGGCGGCAACTGCTAAAACACCCTGGATCCGCGGAATTTACTTTACCAGCAATTTTCAAACAGGCAATCCTGAAGACTATCTTATTGGCTGTCTTCAACAAAAAATGGAACTGCGTGCTATCCCTGTAAAACCCTTGCGAATGACAGACTCTTATACGAGCCGTGCTTTTTTTTCAAAAGATTTTCTGCAACGTTTATTAGCCCAAGATCAAACGCTGGTTCCAGCGCCTGCTTCGAGCCAACACCTTAACAAATGGCGAAACCGGTTTTTTATTCTCATAATAGCAACGTTTATTGTCACTATCACTATTACCGGATCGCTTGATTTGCAAAGGCAAATCAAACAAATTGATGCGGCTGAAAAAGCATTAACTGCTTATCAAACCTTGACAAAAGTGGTCAATAAAGAGGTAATGTACTCGTCAGCAGCTGACAGATTTCGTCTTGTTGTCTCTACCCTTCAGGCTGCCGAAGAAGCAGCTATTCAACTGCATACTACAAAAACCACCTGGATAATGCCTTTTTTGGATAAACGTTATCGCCATCTTAATGAAAATGCTGATTTACTCTATTCGCAAGCCTTACAAGAATTATTTGCACCGCAAGTCAAAGCACTGCTGCAGACAGCGTTAGAAGACAACCTTGATCATATAAGATCTGATTTTTATGGCAGCCTCGAAGCTTACCTAATGCTTTCTCAACCTGAGCATTTGAATAAAAGCTTTGTTATCCAACAGCTGTCAGATTATTGGCAGCAATTGTTTCCTGCTGATCTTCCAATACAAGCACAATTAAGGCGCTATACAGCCGATTGGCTTAATGGAAAAATAACTGCCATGCGTATTGATGAAGAACTGCTTGCAAAAGCACAAGCTGCTTTGGCAAAAGCAAACGAGCAGGAACCGGTCATTGCTAACCTATCATCTGTTACGACAACGCTGGCACCCTTGCTAACTGCTTTTTCCATTGACGGAACAAATGCAGCAATTCAAGCGTTGCCAATTTGATCTTCACTTGATATTCTTTTAACTCTTTTAACGTAGCTTCTGCATAAGCTGCTTCAAGATGTTTGATCTTGGCAATACATTCTTGAATGGCTTCTTGCAATTGCACAATAATGGGCGAGTTTATGCCTGCAGCCGATAATTGATGCGCGCCTGATTCAAAACGGGCTTGAATTAAATGGTAATCCGGCGTACGGTACAAGTGAGAAGCTAATTTTAAACGCGCCAATAGATAAATCGTCCATTTGCTCGGATCAAAATGATAAAACCGCACCCCGTTTCGATAATCTCGCGGAAATTGATGGTGATAGTTATGATAGCCTTCACCGAAAGTCACAAATGCTGATAACCAGTTATCTCTTGCAGAGCTGGTCTTGGAATAACGACGGCTGCCCATAGTATGGCATAATGAGTTAATACAAAATGTGCCGTGATGTAGAATCGTCAAACGCAACAATCCAGCAACGATGAAGCCTGCCAGCGCTTCTCCCCAACATGCTGCAATGACGGTTGGCAGAATAAGTCCCATCGTAAAGGCAAAACCCGTATAATAACGGTGCTGCATCCGCAGCAAGGGATTTGCTTGCAGATCAGCCACATTAGTGAAATCGCGTTTGCTTTCATCCAGTGTGAATATCCAGCCGATGTGGGCATACCAAAACCCCTGATTGATGTTATAAGGATCACGCGGCGTATCCGTATAACGGTGATGGTTGCGATGATCAGTTGACCATTCTAGGACACTGCCTTCAAATGCCGAAGCACCGAACAAGGCAAAAAAAAGTTGAACGGGCCAGGCAGCTTGATAAGTCCGGTGAGCAAACAGGCGATGATATCCGGCGGTGATCGATAACCCCCCGCAGACTAACAGAACCCCTGCCAGCGTCCACGTTTGCCAGGAAATGGATGAGAAAAGACAAAGCCAGATTGTGCCGGCGATCGCAAGTAGCGGAACAGTAATGAAAAAAAGAATATTTTGCCAATTACGATAAGTAGATGTAGTCATTATATTCTCCTAGTAATTAAGTAGGCTGTTTGCGCAATATACGGCCTTTGCGTGAAAGCATAGCTTATCCAGGGTCAGCAAACAACAGCATAGCCTTTTCTTAACTTCATTGACTAAAAACAGCCTTTAAATGACTCAATACCTCTGTCAATTGTGCCTCGCTAATCACCAAAGGAGGCGCCAGCCTGATGGTCACTTCATGGGTTTCTTTGCTCAAAACACCGCGTTCCAATAAAGCCAGACAAATATCACGAGCGCAAGCATAGCGAGGATCTACTTCGATACCGAGCATCAAACCTTTGCCGCGGATTTCTTTAATCGCTTTGCTTTTAAGCTGCTTTAATCCATTCATGAAAAATTGCCCGAGTTTCTCTGCACGCGCTACCAGGTTTTCTTCTACTAATACATCTAACGCTGCCTTACCTACTGCCGCTGCCAAACCATAACCGCCAAAGGTACTACCGTGATCACCGGGTTTGAAAACAGACATAACAGATGCATCGGCTAACACCATCGATACGGGAATCAAACCGCCGCCCAAGGCTTTGCCCAGGATTAAACAATCAGGCCTTACCGCTTCATGCTCTGACGCAATGAGTTTTCCCGTACGGCCTAAACCCGTTTGGATTTCATCACACATTAATAAAACATTATGTTTGCGGCACAGCCTTTCACATTCTCGCAAATAGCCTTCTGGCGGCACGATGATCCCAGCCTCTCCCTGAATAGGTTCTACTAAAAAAGCCGCTGTGTTTTCATTAATAGCAGAAGCCAAGGCGCTCGCATCACCATAAGGAATCGTGACAAATCCCGGCGTAAACGGCCCAAAGTGCGCACGATAGGCAGGTTCAGTTGAAAAACTGATGATACTGACTGTACGTCCATGAAAATTACCCGAACAACTAATGATTTCAGCTTTATTTTCCGCTACTTTTTTAACAGTGTAAGCCCATTTGCGCGCCATTTTAATCGCTGTTTCTACGGCTTCTGCTCCCGTATTCATCGGTAACGCTTTTTCATAGTTAAATAATTCACAGGCTGTTTTTAAAAAAAGCCCTAAGGTATCGGCGTGATAAGCACGGGATACTACCGATAAACGATTGGCTTGTTCTGTTAAAACCCGTATTAATGCGGGATGACAATGGCCATGAGAGACAGCAGAATAAGCTGACATCATATCAATATAAGGTTTACCCTTTTCATCGAAAACACAAGCGCCTTGTCCTTTTACTAAAACAACCGGTAAAGGATCATAATTATGCGCGCCGTATTGAGTAACAAGATCGATCATCTGAGACATGATATACTTCCTAAAATAAACTTTTTATCAGATCAATAATGGCCGTTTGTGTAAGATTATCTTTATCAAAATCCGGATTATACTCAGCTATTTCAAGCCCAAGCAAATGGGGGTCATAACGACACTGCAATAATATATCACAACAGGTTTTAAGATCTAAACCACCTTCTTCCGGCGAACCGACACCGGGAACTTCTAGGGGATCAAATGCATCTAAATCAACACTGATCCCATAAGCCGCATTGTTTTGTTTTACAATAGCTATCGCTTCTGACAAAACGGCCTTCAAGCCGCGTGAATTAATTTCATCCATTTTAAAAATCCGAACACCTAATCGCTGCAATAATAGCGCTTCGCCGGATTCAAAACTGCGTACACCGACTAAACAAACCTGTTTGGGATTTAACACCCGGGAAGTATTTAAGTGTATGAGGCGTTTGTCCCCGTAGCCCAATAAACAAGCCAAGGGCATTCCATGGATCCGGTGACTCACAGAAGTTTCTAGCGTATGGCTATCCATGTGCGCGTCTATCCATAATAAACCCATTTCAGTAGAAGGACTCAATGCTTTTAATGCGCCATACCACGTTCCAATCGCGCAGGAATGATCGCCCCCTATCGTGACAAAAGGCTGCTGGTGTGTAACGCAATGGGAAGTCAATTGACTTAAACGATAACAGCCTTCCTGGACTTGATCAAAGACGTCACCTGCAGCGGGATCTGGCGAAATAATTTGCCAGGGGGCATTCATTTTAAGTTGTTTTAAAAAGAGGTGACTCTCTTGCAGATAAAATGGCCCTTGCGCGCAACCTTGATGTTTTGCCCCTAATCCCCAGGCTGCACCTAATAAGTATACGTTCACCATCTTAACCCTTAAATAGTCATTATTCTAAGGATAGCATCCGCGTTATCATTAATAAGATCCGTAAAAAAATGAAGTATGGCGCTCCCTAGGGGACTCGAACCCCTGTTTACGCCGTGAGAGGGCGGTGTCCTGGGCCACTAGACGAAGGGAGCTCTACCTCGCAACTGGACGGGACTGACGGGAAATGATGAAGTGCGAGGCAAAAACGAGCGAGCAAGCGCAGTGTATTTGTTCATACATGAGCATTGCGAGCGAGTTCTTGAACTCCGCAATTCGCATTTCACGCCAGTCCAGTTTAAATGAAATTGCATTATACCGCTTAGTAGAGTATTTTCAGCAGTCTGTCAGCATTGATAGGATAGACAAGAAGAAATGGTTATAAATTGAACATTATCAAATGGATTAGAGAACAGTGCGGCTTGGGTTCCGGCCGTGCCGTCAACACGCCCCTCTCCCTAAAAAAAGAGGTTATTTCGCGTGCAGAACACGGGATTTCTCGAGCGCAAATCAGCCCCAATGCGTTAAAAGTCTTGCATCGTTTACATAAAGCCGGTTTTGAGGCTTATTTAGTGGGCGGCAGTGTCCGTGATCTCTTATTACAACGGGCTCCCAAAGATTTTGATGTCGCGACAAGCGCACATCCCGAAGCGGTTCGTCGTTTATTTTCTAATTGCCGTTTGATTGGGCGGCGTTTTCGCCTGGCGCATGTTTTTTTTGGGCCTGAAATCATCGAAGTCGCTACTTTTCGCGCTCATCACAGTGAGACTCACACCCCTCAGCAAGCTCAAGTGCGTAATGGCCAAATCATTCGGGATAACGTCTATGGCACGCTGGAAGAAGATGCAGAGCGGCGAGATTTCACCATTAATGCCCTCTATTATAACCATGCCGATGGATCAGTCATCGATTTTAACCGGGGTATGGAAGATATCAAAAACAATATTATCCGTATACTAGGCGATCCGCTGCAACGCTATCGTGAAGATCCCGTTCGTATGTTACGCGCCATCCGATTCGCCGTTAAAACAGGATTTCAAATTGAACCCGTTACTGAAAAACCCTTGTTTACAGAAGGACATTTACTACAAAATGTCCCTCAAGCGCGCTTATTTGAAGAAACCTGTAAATTATTATTATCCGGTCAAAGCGTTGCTGCTTTTGCCAAATTAGAAACCTATAATATTTTTCGTTATTTATTTCCCGAAACCGATAAAACCATTCATTTAACAACCACTAACACGGATGAACAAACTGTATTGTATAACCGCCGGCTAATTGAACGAACTTTATCGAATACGGATGACAGGATCTCCAAAGACAAGCCTATTACACCGGCTTTCCTGTTGGCTGCATTATTATGGCCTGTGCTTCAGAACAATCTGACTCCGTTAAAAGATTCTATGCCTATCTTGGCTGCATTAGAGATAGCCATGAATCGTACAGTAGACTCACAGCTTAGTGTTTTTTCAATTCAAAAGCGCTTTACTTTAATGATGCGTGAGATTTGGCAAATGCAATATCAATTACAAGCCACTTATCGTGCGCCCTATTTACTCTCGCGTCTTAAATTTCGGGCAGGCTTTGATTTTCTAAGTTTACGGGCGCAGAGCGGCGAAACAGAATTAACCCCGCTTGTCGATTGGTGGACAGAATACCAAAATGCCGATCAAACCAAAAGAGAAGCAATGCTCGCGGAATTACCCAAACCCAAACGGCGAAGAAAACGGCGCCGAAAAAAATCGGTTTGATAGAATGATAAAATCGTATGCTCAAAGCGATTTGATTTTAGGCGAGGCGTCCGCGCCATTGAGCAGCGGAGTGTATAAGCCAATACATGAGCAGCGAGACAAGCGGACAACAAAGCTTAAAGTCAAAGCGCGAAGAGCATATATAGGTCTTGGCAGCAACCTTAACAATCCGCAACACCAATTAGAACAAGCTATATCTCATTTAAAAGCACTTCCCGAATCAAGTTTTATTAAGGTTTCTTCTTTTTATCAAACCAAACCGGTAGGATTCTTAGATCAGCCTGATTTTATCAATGCCGTTGCAGCGATCGATACAACATTAGATCCTTTTGATTTGTTAAAAGAACTGCAGCAAATTGAAAACAAACAGGGAAGAATGAGAACTCAACGCTTTGGGCCGCGCACGCTGGATTTAGATATACTCTTATATGGTAATCAATCTATACACACTGATAAATTGATTATCCCGCATCCTGAATTGCTGCTTCGTCAATTCGTCATACGACCTTTATTAGAAATTGCGCCTGCAATAAAATTGCCCGATGGGCGTTGTGTTGCTCATTTATGTATAAAGACTTGGTAAGCTGCCTGCGCAGCGCCCTCACCCGCGCCGCAAAAACTTACTTAAGCAGTGGTGCTATTTCCTTCGCAAAATACGTTAAAATGGCGTCTGCGCCTGCACGCTTGATACTCACTAAACATTCAAGGATAGCCTCTTCTGTTAGCCAGCCTTGCTGGATAGCGGCCATCAACATACTGTATTCACCGCTGACTTGATAGGCAAAAGTCGGCATCTCAAACGTTTGTTTGACCCGCCAGATAATATCTAAATAAGCTAAAGCCGGTTTTACCATCACGATATCCGCGCCTTCTTCTATATCAAGCGCTATTTCGCGCAAGGCTTCATTAGTATTGCCGATATCTAACTGATAAGTTTGTTTGTTGCTTTTACCTAATCTTTTGGCTGATTGTACCGCTTCACGAAAAGGGCTATATAAATGGGAAGCATACTTGGCGGAATAAGCCAAAATTTTGGTGTTGATAAATCCTTCTTTTTCCAAAGCCTGCCGTATTTGCCCAACACGGCCATCCATCATATCAGAAGGCGCTACGATATCTGCACCGGCTTTCGCATATGATAAACTTTGTTTAATCAAAATATTGATCGTTTCATCGTTTAAGACATAACCCTTCTCATCAATAACCCCATCTTGTCCGTGGGAAGTAAAAGGATCCAAGGCTACATCAGTGATAATACCCAGATCGGGCAGCGATTCTTTTAACGCTTTTACCGCACGCTGTACCAAACCTTCTGGATTATAAGCCTCTCTGGCATCTGCCGTTTTTTTAGCATCATCAATAACGGGAAACAACGCAATAGCGGGGATACCGAGCGTATACACCACAGCCGCTTCCTGTAATAATAAATCAATACTGTAGCGATAAATCCCCGGCATACTGGGAATAGGCTGATACTCTCTTTCGCCTTCTACAATAAAAAGAGGATAAATTAAATCACTCGGTTTGAGAGTAGTTTCCCGCACCAAATCACGGCAAAAGGCATCCGATCGAAGACGACGCGGACGCTTTGCAAAATGATATCCTAAAGTATTTTGCGTTGTCATTGCCGTTTCATGGCTTCAAAGAAGTCTTTATTGGTTTTAGTATTACGCAGCCTTTCGATTAAAAATTCAATGCTCGAAATTTCATCCATGGGATGTAACAGCTTTCGTAAAATCCACATTTTTTGTAATTCATCGGGTTTGATCAACAATTCTTCACGGCGTGTGCCAGAACGGTTGATGTTAATCGCAGGATAAACGCGTTTTTCAGCAATCCGTCTATCCAAATGGATTTCCATATTACCCGTTCCTTTAAATTCTTCATAAATCACTTCGTCCATCTTGGAACCCGTATCCACCAAGGCTGTCGCGAGAATGGTTAAACTGCCGCCTTCTTCAATATTACGGGCTGCTCCAAAGAAACGTTTAGGCCGCTGCAATGCGTTTGCATCCACACCGCCTGTCAAGACTTTACCTGAAGCCGGCACAACTGTGTTATAAGCCCGTGCCAGACGAGTAATAGAGTCTAATAAAATGACCACATCTTTTTTGTGTTCTACCAAGCGTTTGGCTTTTTCGATGACCATTTCAGCCACTTGTACGTGACGAGTAGCTGGCTCATCAAAGGTGCTCGCAATGACTTCTCCGCGCACAGAACGCGCCATTTCAGTTACTTCTTCAGGACGTTCATCAATCAGTAAAACGATCAAATGGCATTCGGGATGGTTAGTCGCAATCGATTGAGCAATATTTTGCAGCATGAGGGTCTTACCCGCTTTAGGGGGAGACACGATCAAACCGCGTTGTCCTTTACCAAACGGTACTATCAAATCAATAATACGTGAAGTAATGTCTTCTGTACTGCCATTACCGCGTTCCATTATGAGACGTTCATTAGCAAAGAGCGGCGTTAAGTTTTCAAATAAGAGTTTATTGCGAGCGCTTTCAGGAGGTTCAAAATTAATCTCTTTAACTTTAAGACAGGCAAAATACCGTTCACCTTCTTTAGGCGAGCGAATTTCACAAGAAACAGTATCACCCGTACGCAGATTAAAGCGCCGAATTTGGCTCGGTGAAATGTAGATATCATCCGGCCCTGCAAGATAAGAACTATCGGCTGAACGTAAAAACCCAAAACCGTCTTGCAGGATTTCCAAAACACCCTCGCCATAAATATCTTCACCGCTTTTGGCGTGGGCTTTGAGGATGCTGAAGATGACATCCTGCTTGCGAGAGCGTGCAAAGTCTTCTAACCCCATGTTGGAGGCGATAGTATTCAAGTCGGCTGGCGATTTTGCCTTGAGTTCCGTTAAATGCATAGTTGTTAGTACCTTACGTTGTTAATCCAAAGTGAAAAAAAGAAGTTTTATACTCTTCGCCTTTTGAATTTATGCTTTGTTGCCGGCTTGTCTCGCTGCTCATGTATTATTTATACATTCCGCTGCTCGACTGCGCCAGCGTCGCGCCTAAATCCAAAACGCTTTGAGTATAAGTGTGTTTTATTAAATGATTGTCATATTCCGCAGCTAAAGATTTCTAAAAAAATGGGATAATCATACAGATGAAGCGTTGTGAGTAGTTTACCTCAATTTTTCTACAATACAAGCCCCTCAATCAAATTGCTTTGAGCGTATTTCTGCGCAACCTGAGTCCGATGATATAATTTATACATTATCATCCAGAAAACTCATTAATTGTGATTTGGTTAATGCCCCCACTTTGGTGGCAGCCACATCGCCATTTTTAAATAATAACAAGGTGGGAATTCCGCGTACACCATATTGGCGAGGGGTTTCGGTATTGTCATCAACATTGACCTTCATGATTCGAATCTTGTCGCCATATTCTTTGACGACTTCATCTAAAACAGGCGCTATCATTTTACAAGGGCCGCACCATTCCGCCCAGAAATCGACAAGTACGGGCATATCAGCCTTTAACACATCGGCTTCAAAAGCTTCATCGCTGGTCATGGTAACAACATTATTCTTGCTCATGCAATAAACCTCACGGCAGTTAAAAATGGATTCAATAGATAGAAAGCTTGAGGATCGACTGAGACAGCACTCAAATCAGATTTATTAAAGCTTTATAAGAATATTTTACTCCAGCTATACGAAAAGGTAAAGCCATGATTAGGTTATTATTTGGACAGCTCGCGGTGCTATCAGGATCCCGTGATGTGCTAGGCCGCAGAGTCCCCACATTTTTTATCTTGAAAACAGGCGTTTATATGATCACCTTTTTCAATTTGCAGCGTTACGTGATGGATATTGAAGTCCTTCAATAACTTTTCATTAAGTGTGTAAAAGTCGGCGTCACTTAAGCCTTTATCGGGCATCACCAGATGAGCAGTGAGCGCAACTTCTCGGGTGCTTAATCCCCAAATATGTAAATCATGTACGGCTTTTACCTGCGGCAATGCAGATAAAAAGGCAGACACTTTTTGGAAATCGATATGAGCCGGTACCGCATCTAGCAACAACCCTACAGATTGCTTTAAAAGCCCCCAGGTCCCCAGCAAAATAGCAATAACCAGTGCAATACCGAGGATAGGATCCAATCGAACCCACCCTGTGTAATAGATAACGATCCCTGATACCAATACGCCTACAGATAATAAGGCATCTGCCATCAAATGTAAGAAAGCGCTTTTAATATTGAGATCGTGTTTGTCTTGCTTCGAAAATAACAAAGCCGTTCCGCCGTTAACGATTATCCCAATACCTGCAACAATAATAATAGTGAATTCCTGCAAATCGACAGGATGGATTAATTTGATGATAGATTCATAAGCAATGATCGCTGACGTTCCTATTAAAAGACAGGCATTAATCAAGGAAGCTAAAATACTGCTGCGCCGATATCCATAACTGTATCGCTCACGCGAAGGGCGGGTCATTAACCAACTGGCTCCCCAAGCTAATAACAGCCCCATGACATCTCCCAGATTATGCCCAGCATCTGCTAACAATCCCATGGAATGGGCAAAAACAGCATATATTCCTTCTATTAACGTAAAAGCGAAATTAGCAAAGACAGCGATCGCAAAAGAGAGGTTGATCTGACTATACCGATAGCCGTCATGCTGATGAGAATGTGTATGTGCCATAATATAAACCTTCGGGTTTTAATTTTACTCTGATCTTTATTCTTTTTCCTAAAATGTTTAAAGTTTAGCTCACATTTTATACATATTGTCCTCTCTGATCTGGGCTGGCATAATTTAGGGCATGGAAAATACCGACAAACCAGATTTGAGCCGTATACAGGAAGCTTTAACGGCTCATCAAAGAGCGATTTCTACTGTTCCTTTACGCAGCCTAAGCCAGCATCCCGAGCGCTTTAAAGATTTTAGTCTGAAGGCTTGCGGTCTTTTATTCGATTTTTCAAAACAACCGGTTAATCAAGAAACTTTGACTTTGCTGACTCAACTTGCCAAAGCCGCTGAGGTAGAAAAAGCCCGCGATGCTCTCTTTGCAGGAGAATGTGTTAATCGCTCTGAAAATCGCCAGGCTTTACACACAGCCTTGCGGCATCCTCGCAGCACAGCTTTCCCCTCCAAAACACAGGATGTCATGCCGGATATTGAAAAGACATTTTCTCAATTAAAGAACACCGCTAAAGCGTTGCGTGAAGGAAGCCTTAACAGTATTACACAAGATCGCTTCACCGATATTCTGCATATTGGCATTGGGGGATCCAGCACAGGAACGGCTTTACTATACGATGTATTACGTCATACTCAGCATCATCGTATTCGGCTCCATTTTGTGGAAACGCTCGATCTCACTCAATTACACGATACATTGAAACACTGTGATCCTAAAACAACAGCCATTGTTATCGTTTCAAAAACTTTTTCAACAGCAGAAACATTGCATAATGCTGCATCGGCTATCGAATGGTTAAGCCTTGCTTTAACCGCATACCAAAAAGAAGATCTCATTAAAACTCACTGTTTCGCTGTAACAAACAATACCAAAACGGCTGTTGAATGGGGACTTTCATCTCAGCATGTTTTTCCGCTTCCCGATTGGGCGGGCGGGCGTTATTCTGTATGGTCAGCGGTGAGCTTTTCTCTCATAGCATCCGTTGGGATCGATCACTTTCAAGATTTTCTAGACGGCGCTTATGCGATGGATCAGCATTTTCTCACCACAGCGCTTGAAAAAAATATACCAGTTATCCATGCTTTGCTTCGTCTTTGGTTAGGAACATTTTTTCATCATCCTTATTATGCTGTTTTGCCTTATGCCCATGATCTGCGCCAATTACCGCTTTATTTGCAACAATTAGATCTTGAAAGTAACGGAAAATCCGTTCGTCAAGATGGCACAGCGTTGACACAAGCAACAGCGCCGCTATTGTGGGGTACCGCACAAACACAAGGCCAGCACAGTGTTCATCAATGGCTGCAGCAAGGCACATCAGTTTGTCCTGTTGATTTTATCGCTTGTGCTCATTTTGAAATAAATGAGAACGCCCAAAAAACAGCGGCATTGCTGTTTTCCCAGTGCATCAGTCAAAGTTTAACATTGATGCGCGGTAAAACAACAGAAGAATGTGTGCTGGCGTTAATACAAAAAGGCGTTGATAAAACTCAAGCAAAAAAGCTAAGTCCTCATCAAATGCTGGCGGGTAACCGGCCGAGTAATACGGTGGTATTATCCACTTTAAATGCGAAAACGCTAGGATCATTGCTCGCTTTATACGAACATTCCACTTTTGTACAAGCCGTCATTTGGCAAATCAATCCTTTTGATCAATGGGGAGTGGAAGAAGGTAAATGTTTGGCAATAGCAGCTTATGACGCGCTCAGAAAGCACAGTGATATCAAGGAAGCAACCACCCAAAGTTTGATTGACTTTTTTTGGGATTGCCAACGATCTTAAGCAATCATTACCGGCCCTGCAGCATTGACAGCCTCACTCACCGCAAAGCGTTTAAAGTTTTCAGTGAATTTGGCAATCAATGTATTGGCAGCCGCTTTATAGGCTTCTTGCGATGCCCACGTTGTACGCGGATCTAACAATTGAGTATCAACGCCGCTCAATTGAGTCGGCATATCGACTTCAAATCCTGGCAATTTCACAAATTCTGCATCACGCAATTCACCGGATAAAATAGCCGTGATCACAGCGCGCGTTGTGGGAATTGAAAAACGCGAGCCGAAACCATAACTGCCGCCTGTCCAGCCGGTATTCACCAAATAGACTTCACTGCCAAAAGCTTTAACCCGTTTCATTAACAATTCAGCATATTCTGCCGCACGACGCGGAAAAAAAGGTGCGCCAAAACACGTGCTAAAAGTGGATTTGATAGCATTCCCTTCATTGCCGACTTCTGTACTGCCGACCAAGGCCGTGTATCCACTTAAAAAGTGGTAGGCTGCTTGTTGTAAATTTAACCGAGAGACTGGCGGTAAAACGCCGTAGAGATCACAGGTTAGAAAAACAACTGATTTTGGCTCTCCTGCCCGATTCGCCATTACCCGCTTTTCAATGAATTCACGCGGATATGCCGCTCGGCCATTAGCAGACAAAGTCACATCACTATAATCAGGCACTTTGGTTTTCGGATCTATCACCACATTTTCCAATACACTGCCAAAACGGATCGCATCCCAAATAATAGGCTCGCGTTCTTTGGAGAGATCGATACACTTGGCGTAACATCCGCCTTCAAAATTAAATACGGTGTCTTCACCCCAGCCATGTTCGTCATCGCCTATTAAAAAGCGGTTGGGATCGGCCGATAAAGTGGTTTTACCCGTGCCCGATAAACCAAAAAATAAAGCGACATCTCCTTCTTCACCCTGGTTAGCAGAACAATGCATAGGGAGAATTTCATGCTCTGGCAGCATGAAGTTCAACACAGTAAACATCGCTTTTTTGATTTCACCCGCATAATAAGTGCCGGCAACCAGAATACGCCGTTTGCTAAAATTAAGAATAATGGCTGCATCGCCATTGACTTGATGACGAGCAGGATCGGGTGTAAAACCCGGCATACTCAAAATTTCCCAGCGGGGTTGTTTAAAAGATTGATTCGGCTCAGGATGGATAAATAAATTGCTGACAAATAAATTTTGCCACGCTAATTGGTTATAAACCGTTACGGGAATGGCATACTGAGGATCAGCGCCTACTTGTAAATCTGCTACAAAAAGATCGTGTTTCTTCATAAAAGCGGCTGCTTCTTCCCATAGCTTGTCAAATGCTTCAGGCGCCAAAGGCTGGTTGACGGCGCCCCAATCCACAGCGTTTTCGGTGATGTCATCTCGAACAATGAATCGGTCTTTGGGTGAACGGCCGGTACGTTTACCCGTGTTGACAGTTAAGGCTTGATTGGAAGCAAGCTCCCCTTCTTGACGAGCCAAGGCATGCTCAATCAATTGCGCGGGTGTTAAATTTCGATAAACGTGTTGTGTTGTCATAGGGGATTTATTCTCTATTTCAGCGACATCATTCATAAGCGATCTCCTTCACCTCAAGCCTGTATTGCCGCCATTATGCCAAGAAAAAGGACGGCTGTCAGCCGTTCTGTACTCTTCGTGCTTTGAGTAGGGATGGCTCGGTTTGAACAATTTTTAAGCATGTACTGACGAAAACCCCCTCTCAGGCGTATGATGCAAATTTTTTAGGGCAAGGGGAAAATCCATGCAGACTTCTTCTTACTTCGATGAGATGCTAAAACAAGCTCTTCACATCAAAACAAGGGCCTATGCTCCTTATTCTCACTTTCACGTAGGTGCTTGTTTTCGTTCAGAAGATAATACCCTCTATAGCGGCTGTAATATAGAAAATGCCTCTTATGGTTTAACGCTGTGTGCAGAAGCAGTAGCTTTAGGGAAGCTCGTCAGCGCAGGTAAAAAACGTATTGTGGAAGGCATTGTGCTGGGTTCTGGTGAAGCGTTTTGTCCTCCTTGCGGACGCTGCCGTCAATTGATTCGCGAATTCAGTGAAGATGACGCCTGTATTCATTTTGTGAAAGGCTCTGGAAAATCAATCACGATAAAAACTCTTACGATCAGCGAATTGCTGCCCTTCTCTTTTGGAGCACCACAACTCCCTGCAATAGGAAAAAACTTATGAAAATTTCATCTTATCTTTGCCATCCTAAAGATGCCGTGGCTGCTATTCGTGCCAAAGGTTATCAAGCGGTACCGCGTTTGGGTTTAGTAACAGGTTCTGGCTTAGGCCATTTAGCAGACATGATTGAAGACAAGGTAATCATTCCTTATCGCGACATTCCAGGTTTTACGCAAAGCGGTGTAGAAGGCCATGCTAATCAATTGGTTTTAGGCCATATTCACCAGGTTCCGGTTGCTTGTTTACAAGGCCGTGTTCATTTGTATGAAGGGGATTATTTCCCGATCATGAAACAGATGATACGCACGCTGAAATTGCTGGGCTGCCAAACGGTGGTTTTAACCAATGCAGCGGGATCCCTTCGTGAAGAAGTGGGGCCGGGTGAGTTGATGGCACTCACCGATCACATCAATCTGCAGCCGGGTAATCCCATGATAGGCCCCAATGAGCCTGAATTTGGCAAGCGGTTTTTTTCGATGGAAGAAGCTTATGATCCTATCCATCTTAAGACCTTGTTAGCCGTTGCCGCAAAAATCGGTATTCCGTTGGCAACCGGTGTTTATATCGGTTTTTCGGGGCCTGCTTTTGAAACACCCGCTGAAATCCGTGCAGCCAAAGTCTGGGGCGCTGATGCAGTAGGCATGTCAACCGTACCTGAAGTTTTAATTGCGCGCCATTGCGGTTTACGCGTGGTAGGAATTTCTTCTATTACCAATCTCGCAGCCGGTTTAAGTGATGAAAAATTGTCGCACGAAGGCACGTTACGGGTGGCTCAAATCGCTGCAGAAAAATTAATTCGACTTCTTTTAGGCTTTGTGCGGGCTATTGCCGATGAATAGACATCAGCAAGTCGCAAGACTCGTTTTATCGTTAATCGATTTAACAAGCTTGAATGAGACGGATACAGATGAACACATTAAATCATTATGTGAAAAAGCCCATAGTGATAAAGGCCATGTAGCTGCCGTTTGTGTTTATCCGCCCTTTGTAAAAACCGCGATGTCCTGTTTGCGATTGACAGGAATTTCCGTTGCGACCGTCATGAATTTTCCCAGCGGTAATCATTCGCTAGAAGAAACCTGTTCTCACATTGAAAAAAGTATTTCTCAAGGGGCTGCTGAAATTGATGTGGTCATGCCTTATCAACGTTACCAGCGGGGCGATAGAGATCATGCTTGTGAATTTATCAAAGCGTGTAAAAACACCTGCGGCGAAAAGGCACGGCTTAAAGTGATTTTAGAAACAGGGTATTTGTTAGATCCGGACTTGATAGAACGCGCTGCTCTCGATGCCATTCACTCAGGTGCTGATTTCATTAAAACGTCTACGGGCAAAATCAGTATCGGGGCAACCGTTTCAGCAGCGGAAGCCATATGCAGCGCTATTCACCAACACTTTGAAGAAACAGGACGTAAAGTGGGATTTAAAGCTTCTGGCAGTATTCGTTTCATGGCACAAACCCTGCCCTTTCTCGAGATTGTTGACACTATTCTAGGTGAAGAATGGCTGCACCCCGAAACTTGCCGTTTCGGGGCGAGCACTTTGCTAGATGATGTATTAGCACAATTATAATTTACACAAGGTATCCAGCGTCAACGCAATCAAATCTCCCATTGGCTGCACAGAGCTTCGATGGCTTTCACCTGTTATACGATTAACCACAACGCGCGATAAGGATAAACACCGATGACCCAATGCACGGCCTAATCCGTATAAACCGGATGTTTCCATTTCAAAATTGGCTGTATACTCTTCTTGAAAATGAAAGCGTGAAATCACATCCAAAAAATCTGCCATTTGCGGTTTTAGCCGAATTTGCCGGCCTTGGGGTCCGTAAAAACCAGTACAGGTGACCGTTAATCCCACGTGGCAATTTGTAGAAAAAGCCTTGATTAAACCCTTGTCGCCATCACACACATAAGGCAGTAAACGCTGGTTGGCAAAACCCTGGCAATGTTGCATAACAGCTTGTGTTAATAATTTTTCATGTTCATTGTAAGTTACATCATAGCAATGCAATAAGCCATCAAAACCAATCCCGCTGCTCGAGACAATAAAGTCATCGACCGGAATAGCCGCCTGCAAGGCACCGCACGTTCCCACTCGAACCAAGATTAAAGAAGTTAATTCAGATTTGGGTTCACGTTTTTTGAAATCAACGTTAAACAAGGCATCCAATTCATTGATAACAATATCAACATTGTCTGTACCAATACCCGTTGAAATAACAGAAAACCGTTCCCCTTTATACCATCCGGTATGCGTGATAAATTCGCGTTCTTGACGTTTCAATTCAATATTATCAAATTGAGCCGATACAAGCCCCACTCTTTCAGGATCGCCCACCAAAATAATTTTTTCGGCAAGTTCTCCCGGATGTAAAGCTAAATGATAGACGCTCCCGTCTTCCCGGCACACCAGTTCTGCATTATTAAAGGGCTTATTCATCATACTCTCTCTCAATGGGTAAAATCGGGGCTATTGTATGTATTTCCTAGATTATTTCAATTGGCATTTCATCCAAAATACGAGATAATGAACCAATGAATACGCTTTCAACTGCTTATACGCTCTGCCAGCAAGAAGATAAATTAACGCTAGTGTGCCCGCATTTAAAGCCTTTTTCCATCGATTTTTGCCAAGGTAAACTGGCTTATCGGCTTAAACATGAAACAAGTACACATCAACCCATTGCCCGCGCTGTCGGCATCAAACCGGGGTACAGGCCGCGAATTGTAGACTTAACGGCAGGTTTTGGACAAGATGGGGTGATATTGGCTAATCTTGGCTGTCAAGTTACGTTAGTGGAACGCCATCCTATTATATTTGCCCTGTTAGCAGACGGCTTAAAGCGCGCGCAGGAGAATAAAGAACCGTGGGCTCATCGTGTCACGGTTATCCATCAAGATGCGAAAGACTATTGTGAATTTCTCCTTAATAATACTGAGGGAAAAAACGCTGTTGATACCGTTTATTGTGATCCTATGTTTCCTCAAAAAAAGTCTTGCGCGAAGGTTCAAAAAAATATGCAAATTTTACAAGAGTTAGCGGGACAAGATGATAATACCTGTTTGCTTTCTTTAGCCTGTAAGATCGCACAAAAACGGGTAGTGGTAAAACGCCCTATGCAGGCAGTGCCTTTAGAAAATAAAAAACCGGATTTTTGTATTAGGATGATCAAATATCGCTTTGATATTTATTTACCGCCGTATTGATCAGGCGATAAAATAAAACGTTGATAATAATCCAATCCCTTTGCATCACCCATACTGATGATAATGGCATTATTCTTGGCACGGCCTGACACGGTATATTCATTGGCGATTGGCTTTGTGCTGCCCAAGCCCGCAATATAAATCGGCGTCTTTTTGAGTCCCCAAAATCGGGCAAAATAACGGCCTACCGCATTGGCTTGGGCACGGGTTAATGTTAACTGCATTTGAGGTGATCCAATATTGGCGGTACTGCCCATGACAACAATCTGTGAAGGATCTCGCTCCTGCACTAACTTTGCGGTAAGGTTCAACAAATTGGGCTTTTCCACGCTAAAATCGGCGGTTCCCGGAATAAATAAAGTCTGACTTTGTATGATAACAACAGTATTATCGCCAAGATTAACCACTGTTGCTCCCGCTGCCATCAACTGCTGTACAATACTATATTCTGTTTTAAAAAGTCCCATGCGGCTGCAGTCTGCATTCTCATCACAAAGGCTTGGAAAAGCGTAATCATCAGCTGCATAAACAGCTAACCCAAAACCTGCTAATAACCCAACCGCTGTACCTGCAGGAACCCACCATAAGTGATCGCTAAGCGGTGTCGCAAGAACACCAGCGCCTAAACCCGTTAAAGCGCCCAACATCATGGCTTCATCAGGGTTGATTTTATTGGAAGCGATCTCTCTGTCTTTTAATAAAGTGGCTTGTGTTGAAGTGTCTGTCGCAGCGTAGGAAGTGAAACCAAACAAAAAACAAAAAATTAAACAACTGCTTTTTAAAACATGTTTATTTATCATGCTTGTCAACGCACCCGGCAAACACTCTGTTAATAAAAGAAAGCACCCGTTTTTCTCGCTCAGCCTGTTGAGGAACAGTCAATATGTCAAGATAATGGTGGATCGATTGACTTGCTTTTTCTATTTTTTCGTGAGGCGGGTAAAGTGATTCTACCGGATAAAAAATATGATTTGCCAAAAGCGCTTGTTCCTCTTTTTCGGCTGCAATCTCATCTTGCAAGATAGCTTCAGAAAATCCTTGATAGCAGGTATTAGCCGCTTTTCGGGGCAAACTATTGCGCAGCCGTTGCAATCGTTTGGTGATCTTTGCGTGCCAATTGGCTAGCAAAGCAGTGGCTCGCAACAGTTCAGCTCGAGTCAAAGTCCCTTGGTAAGTGTCGGCAATCCAACAGCAAAATAAAACAATATTTATATTCGTGCCATAATCTTTTTGGAAAGATAATAACTGCGGTTTAATCTCCGGGCTTTGATAAAGACCCAGCGAGAAACGCCAGAATTGGGCAGCGCGCCCTGCGAGCCGGGTTGATGCTTGTCCTGACATCGTAAGAAGTCCTCTGATATCCACCTTTGAGTATAATATGCGTCATTATACAGATTTTGGCAAGTGTGACTTACCATAAGTCTCTTTGATAAACGGCAAAAAGAAAGCGGCTATCAGGATACACAGCGGTAAAGTAGACAAGGCTATCGTATAAAGCGGCAAACCATAGTAACGCTGCGTTGCATCAGCCATTTGCCCTTGCCAAAGCCAATCTAAAATAATCCCGATTAACGGCTGCAGTAAAGCACCTGAAGCCATATTCAAGGTATTCGTAAACCCCAATGCCGTGGCTGCATATCGGTGCGGAGTAATTTCTTTAATAATAGAAAATATCGGCAGGAAACCGGCGCTAAAAAAACCAAACAAAAACAGCAAAATCATAGACCATAAAATCGTGACAGGTAAGTACAATAATAAACAAATGCAAATCATCGAACCCACGGTGCTGGTATATAAAACGGATTTACGCCGATGAATGTAATCAGAATAGGCGCCAAAAGCGGGTGCCCCCGCAGCCCAGCCTATGAAAAATAAAGTCATAATACCGCCGGCAGCCGATTTACTGATGGGAAAGTGCCGCGTCAGATAAGGAACTGCCCACAACCCTCCAAATGCAATGGTCGGTGCAAACATCAAAGCCCCGTAAATAGCGACTAACCAGACTTGTTTTTGGTGGATAATATCTTTTAATGCAACCCAAACGGTATGATATTGATCGTTTATATCATAAGAGATAATTGCTGCTTGCGGCGGATGATCGCGCACCACTACCCAAAGCGCTGCCGCTAATATAATACCGGCAACACCAAAACCGATTAATACTGCCCGCCAGCTGCTGACTTCCACCAATAAGGCTAATGGCGCTTCACCCCCTGCTGCTCCCAACATGCCGATCATTAATAATAATCCGGTTAAAAATGCGAATCGTTCCGGTCTAAACCAGTTGGCAGACAGCTTTAAACAGCCGATAACAGAAAATGCAGAACCCACTCCAATTAAAAAGCGCGCGGCTCCCGCCGTCAGCAAGTGAGAAGTACAGCTGAAAACAAAACTACCGAGACTGCAAATGAGCAACGCCATGGTCAACATCCGTCGAGGGCCAAATCGGTCTAATAGCAAGCCAACAGGTATCTGCATCAACGCATAAGCATAAAAATAACACGCCACCAATTTGCCAAGACCCGAAGCTTGGACTTGAAAAGCATCCGCTAATTGAGAAGCCATCACACTCGGTGAAACTTGCAGCGAAAATTCATAATAGTAAAAAAGAGCTCCTAAGCCCCATGTTACCCAAGCTAATTTTTCACGGGAAATATTTAAGGATTTTTTGGTTGCGGATTGATGTTGCTGCATCATTATACCTCCGACTTTATTTCAGATAAGAGGCAGGCAATAACATCTTGCCATTGATTAGGAATGCGTTGGCGGTAGAGTCGAATACTAGGATACCATAAAGGAATATTCTCTTTACATGCCCAATACCATTTCGTGGCAAAAGGCAGTATCACATAAGCCGGTTTGCCCAATGCTCCTGCAAGATGAGCAACGAGATTATCGCTCGTGATAACACAATCTAGCTGTTGAATTATCGCTGATAACGCCGCTAATTCCCGTGTACCAATATCGTGTAAGCCCAAGTGGTTACCCCATTCATACTGAGCGTGACTGTGATAAGATGTGAGATTAAAAAGAGAGACATGAGAAAGTTGTTTTACTACCGCCGCAAATACCTGGAAAGGAACATCTTGGGCTGGGTTAGGCAATACAGCCGATAACCATGCAATTCCGATTTTTTTTCTACTGTCAGTATAACGTTGCAAAATGCTTTCCCATGTCCTTAACATATTGTCATTGAGCGGCAAATAAGGAAAAGTTGAGGGAATAGTTGTTACCGTAGTATTCATTAAACAAGGCAGTAATGTTAACGGCACTTGGAAATCAACACCAGATATTTTGCTTAAATCGGATTCCAGCAGCCAGACTTGTTCGATGTGCGGAAATTGCTCTAAGAGAGGCATGAGCGTCAAAGAGCCGGCAAGGGCAATGCGGCGGCCATAGTTAGCCAAGAGCGGTACGTAACGCAATAATAAAATGGCTTCTTCTGTAACAGTGTCGCAATACACTAACAATAACTTACCCGGAAAAGGTTTTCCATTCCATAAAAGACAACGTTCTCCCAATAACAAGGAGTTTTGCTGCAATACAGAGCTTCTTTTTTGCCACGCATCTTCGTAATAGCCCAAACTCAAAAAGGTTTGTTCTAATAACGTATGCGCTTTCTGCTCTTTGCTGGATAATTGCAAAGCCCGCTTTGCACTTTTTATTGCTTTTTCCGGCTGATTTTGCAAAATCAAATTTCCAGCAAACTGTATATAAAAAGAAGGATCTTTATTGTTGAGCATTAAGGCTTGCCGCATCGCACGATTGCCGCTGCCAAATTGATAATGATATTGCAATACCACAGATAAATTGGCATATGCGAGCGCATTGTTTTTATCAAGCAAAATAGCTCTATCAAAACATTGTTTTGCCAGTTTAAATTTGCGTTGATTCAGCGAATTAATGCCATAATAAGTATGCAGTAGTGAAGAACGATCATCAATAGCCAATGCGCGTGTTAAATAATGCTCAGCTTCCTGGTATCGACAAAGATACATGTTCGTTTGTCCCAGATTGACAATCGCTTCGTAATAAGTCACATCAAACTGTAAGGCTTGAGCAAATTGCGATACGGCATCTCGATAAGCTTTGCGTCTTAGATAAATAGACCCTAAAAGGTTATACGCTGCCGCCACGGTAGGATAGGCGTGGAGCCAATTTACTGTTGCCCGCTCCGCTAAATCGAGCGCATTCAATTGATAATAAACGAGACTAAGATAAGCTAAAGCCTCGGCATGTTTTGGATCGACCATTAATGCGCTTTTATAATGTGCGACGGCTTCTTCCAATTCGCCTAATTTTTGATGACACTGCCCCAAATGAAAAAAACTATCGCATACATTGGGGATAAGGTGACAAGCCTTGACAAGATAATCCTTGGCTTTATCGGGATGATTATGCTCTAAAAAAGCCATTCCAATGTTATAATAACTCTCGCCAGGATTTGCAGCATGTTGAATGATTTGAAATAAATCCTGTTCTGCAAGCTCAGTATTGCCCACTTGAATGGCCTGTAAGGCTTTGGTAAACAACATTTCTTGCTCGGCAGAAAATGAGGATTGTCCTACCTCTTTATGAATTGCAATATTTTCCATAGCAGCCTAATACGTGTTAAGGGGTCAAATTTTTTAAACATTCTGGTATGGCCATTGAAGCCAAATGTATATCCTTATTGTAATAGTGTGTTGTAAATGTTTTGTTGAACGCTGCTTTTTCACGAAAGCCAGGCAATGTGCTTTCTTTTCCGGCCAAAGTCAATGACCACCAACCCGAAGGGTAAGTGGGTTGTGGAAATTGTGCGGTATGAAGAGAAACAAATCCCGCTGCTGTCATATTAGAACGCATGGTTTGAATCAGTTTTTTGTGAAAAAGCGGCGATTCACTTTGTTGTACTAATAAACCCTGTTTTGTTAAAGCAGAAAAACAGTCTCGATAAAAATCAGCCGTAAATAAGGCTTCGCCAGGCCCTATCGGATCGGTAGAATCGACAATGATAAGATCAATACTGCCTGGTTGTGAGGCTTGTTTTGCCATCCACTCAATCCCGTTAATAAAAGATAAAGCCACACGCGGATCGTGGTTAGCAGCGCAAAGCTCAGGAAAATACTGTTCAGAAAGCCGTGTGACCCGTTCATCAATATCAATTAAGTGGGCAGCTTTAACCGTATCGTGTTTTAAGACTTCGCGTAAAGTACCACAATCGCCTCCCCCGATAATCACTACCCGTTTTGGCTCTGGATGCGTGAATAAAGGAAAGTGCGCCATCATTTCATGATAAATAAAATTATCTCGCGAGGTGAGCATGAGGATCCCATCGATAGTCATCAAATTCCCAAAATGCAGTGTTTCATAAATGGCGATGGTTTGATAAGGGGTCTTTTCTTCATGCAATTTGCGCTTAATAGCCAAAGAAAAGGCGCTGCCTTCTGTAGCCTGAATTTCGTTAAACCAGGAGGTATCCGTTTGTGCCAGCATCATGCTGTCCTCGTATTTTATATTCTGCCTGTTGGCAGGTATTCTATGCTCTTCGCGCTTTGACTATATTATGCCTCGAATAGGCCATTATTTTTCGTAGAAAACACAATATTATCATTAAAGTACATTTAATGCCACGGCATTTTAGTATTATTTTATACTCAAGACTTCCATTCAAAGCGCGAACACTACAGATAGGGAGATATCATGGCTTGTTTCGATGGCTCCTATCTGAAACACTATGGCAAGACGGACAAACCCCAAGAGGTACCCATGTTTAATTTTTTGCCGGCTCCCTTACGAGGAATATTATGCGCTTTTTGTGTCACCTTGAATGCCTTAGTAATTCCCTTCTCCATTGTGTTGGTAGCTTTTTTACGAATTCTCTTACCCTTGCCTCAATGGCAGGCAGGATGTTACCGCTTTATGAATTATTTGCCAATATTATGGTCTGATGTCAACCGCGGGTGTTTTAAATTATTCACCAAAACCCAATGGGAGGTCAGTGTGGGCGATAATCTTGATCTGAAAGGGTGGTATTTTTTGGTTTCTAACCATCGTTCCTGGAGTGATATTTTAATTTTATACATTATCTTCAGCCGCAAAGCGCCTACGCTCAAATTTTTCTTAAAACAGGAATTAATTTGGATCCCCGGCATCGGGCTTGCCTGCAAAGCATTGCATTTTCCTTTTATGAGCCGCTACACTAAAAGTTACTTAAAAAAACATCCCGAGAAAAAAGGCAAAGATCTCGAAACCACTAGAAAAGCTTGCGAAGCCTTTAAGCTGCACCCCAGCACTATTATTTTGTTTCCCGAATCCAGCCGCTTCACTTCAGAAAAGCAACGTATCCAGGGCTCCCCTTACCGCTTCCTGTTGCGCCCTAAAAGCGGCATGCTGGCTTTGAGCCTATCCCTCTTGGGAGATTACGTTCAACAATTAATCGATGTAACCATTGCTTACAACCCGCCCCATGCTTCTTTATGGGATTTGCTCTGTGGGCGTGTCGAGCGCATTTATGTCCGGGTTCAAACAAGGCCTATTCCCGCTATTTTAACTCAGCATTTGCAAAGCGAAACAGAGGTACGCAAACAAACTCAGCAGTGGCTTAATACGCTGTGGGAAGAAAAAGACAAAGCGCTGCAAGATTTAAATGCAGAATATGTGGGGAAAAAGAACTGAATGGGCTATGCTTTTAGTGCATAGCTTCTAATTTCCCTCTCCCTGCCAAGCGGGAGAAGGCACGAAGCGAAGAGATAAAAGGAATTGTAATATGCCAAAAAAGCCCTCTCCAGAAACCCTCGGACAAAACAGCAACTCTGAAGCATTGGGGTTAACCCGTGAAACAGTTGACCCTGCTCAAATTACCCGGCGCCGGATCGCCTTGGATACGCTGGCACGCTATGCTAACTCTGAAGTAGAAGCTTTCCAGCATTTTATTTTACTCACCAATTTTCCCCAGTATACCGATGTTTTTGCGAATTATGCGAAAGCAGAACCGATTTTAGGACCCGTCTTAAAGGTCGTTCACTCTCCTGAACATGATATCAGTATCATCGATTATCGCGTGGGCTCTCCCATGGCGGCATTATTGATGGATGTTCTGTCCCACCTTCATCCGCAGGGAATCATTATGTTAGGCTTGTGCGGCGGTATTCATCGGCGTCAGCGGGTAGGAGATTTTTTAATCCCTATTGCCGCCATTCGAGATGAAGGGACCAGTCGTCATTATATGCCTTTGCAAGTGCCGAGTTTGCCTTCTTTTATGATACAAAAATACATTGCAGAAGAATTGATAGAGCGCAATCTCACTTTTATGACAGGCGTTGTACACTCGACAGATTATCGGATGTGGGAATTCGATGAAAAATTTAAAGCTCGTCTGGTCGAAGAAAAAGCAACCGCCGTGGATATGGAATGCAGCGCACTTTTTACAACGGGGTTTGCGCGCAAAGTACCGGTGGGGGCATTGTTGCTGGTAAGCGATTTACCCATGAACCCCGAAGGCATTAAAACTAAAGCATCCGCTGCAGAGGTTTTTGAACGTTATACAAAATTACATCTGGAAAGCGCTATTGCCGTTATTAAGCGGATAAATGCAGCTGATAAAAATTCACGTAGGCTGAATCTAAGACGCTTTTCTTTTTAGACTGGGCTTAGGTGAAATGATGAAGTGCGAGGCAAAAACGAGTGAGCGGAATGTATTTGTTCATACATGAGCATTGCGAGCAAGTTCTTGAACTCCGCAATTCGCATTTCACCTAAGCTCAGTTAGCCTTCCGCAGCTTCCGCTTCACTCTCAACCATACGGCTTCTTTTCTTCTTGGGAGGAATAGCAAGATCTTCGGGTTTGTCTTTTAAGAACCGTTCATTGACGCGTTCTCGCAAATCTTTGCCCGGTTTAAAATGAACAGCATAAACCGGATCAGTACGCCAAGTCTCTCCTGACGTGGGATTACGCGCATAACGCTCACCCCAATGGTGCAGTGAGTAACTGCCAAAGCCGCGCACTTCAACACGCCGGCCCTCTTCCAGCGCATTACACACCAGCTCCAGTGTTTCATTGACTGCATCGTTAATATCTTTTTCCGATAAAGTATCAATGCGTCCAATCAATAAGTTGATAAGCTCAGATTTTGTCATTGTCATTTCAATCCTAGCTAAGCAACCCTTAAGAGTTGCTGTGATCAATCTGACCTCTATAACCATATCCTTATTAAGGTATGTTAGTAGCCTGGCCTGTGCAGGCCAGAGGGTCTCCCTGTATACCGGCTGTCTGCGCAACCTTTATCGCTTTTAGTCCTAGAACCATGTGCGATATATCGCACACCATGATTATTCTACCGTAAACACGTTACAAATACACGCGGTTCATCAAAAATTTTTTAATCAAAGAGATAGAACAGCTGATATTGCTAAATATGTATTTTATTTGGCCTTTTTAGATCTCGGGTAGAAATAATACCGTGCGCTTGCTAGAGTTTATGGATAGATAAATCAACACAACTCATCCTAAAACGGAATGTTTATTAATGGCAAAATGGATTTTTACCCTTTGTCTGGGTCTTCTTATTGGTTATTTGCTCATTTGCTTGAGCGTATGGTTTTGGCAGCGTTCATTAATTTATCGGCCCAATAAAGAAGCAAATCCGCCCCCGGAAGCGCTGGAATTATCCCGTTTTGAAGTTCTCTATCTTCATACAGTAGACAGTTTACGGCTGGAAGCCTGGTGGGCCCGCCCCGCTTCAGCAAAACAGCCTGTTATCATTTATTTTCATGGAAATGCCGGCAATATTGCCGATCGGGCGGTCACCATGACACGTTATCTGGAAAAAGGTTTTGGTATTTTTCTGCTGGAGTACCGGGGCTATGCTAATAATCCCGGAAAGCCCACTGAAAAAGATTTCTATCAAGATGCTCAAACCGCGGTAAATTTTGTGTTAAACCAAGGAATAAATCCTCAGTGCATCGTCTTATATGGCGAATCATTAGGCTGCGGTGTGGCAACTCAAATGGCTTTGCTAAATAAAGTTGGAGCATTGGTATTACAAACCCCTTTTACATCGTTGGCAGCGGTGGCAAATGTACATTATCCTTTTCTGCCAAGTCGTAAATATGATAATTTACTCAAAATACCTTATATTCATATGCCCTTATTAGTCTTACACGGTGATGATGACAGCGTTGTACCCTTCGAACAAGGAAAAGCCGTCTTTAACAGAGCGCACGATCCCAAAGTATGGCATCCTTATGCAGGAGGAGAACATGGGGATCTCATCACTCAATTTGGAGCAGACAGAGAAGTCATTCACTTTATTGAACAGTATGTACATTGTTAGGTTGCATTGAAAACGCCATCACTTCGCTGATCGAAGTTTTCTTAAGAGCCAGCATGATTAATCTGTCAATACCCAAAGCCACGCCAGAACAATCGGGGAAGCCTGATCTCAGTGCCGCCAGGAGATTTTCATCTAAAGGAATAGTTTCAAAACCCGCTTCTCTGCGTCTGTCATTATCTATTTCAAACCGTTTCTGCTGTTCATCCGCATTGGTAATTTCATGATATCCGTTCGCTAATTCTATACCTTTTATATAGACTTCAAAACGGGCTGTTATAGCAGGATTATGTGGTTTTACTTTGGCAAAACCGCCTTGTGATAAAGGATAATCATAAATAAATAAAGGTTCGCTTTGTCCAAGACCAGGTTCAATCAAATGGCTCATCAATAACTGTAAATACAGATCTCTATCGATTTCATCCAGATTAAAATTAACGTGGATGCTGGCTTGAATAAGCGTTTTTTTTAATTCCTCTAAAGTGGCGCTAAAAGGACAAATGCCCAACGTTGACATAAAAACTGCTTGATAAGACAAATGTTTGGCGGGTTTTGCCGATAAAATCACTTGTAATAAAGTGTCTACTTCATCCATTAAAGTTATATCATCAAATCCAGGACGATACCATTCCAACAAGGTAAATTCGGGGTTATGCCATCTTCCTGTTGGATCTTGACGAAAGGCTTTGCCTATTTGAAAAATAGGCCCACTGCCCGCTGCTAATAAGCGTTTCATGGGAAATTCAGGAGAAGTTTGCAAAAATTGCTTTTGCTTGTCACGTTCACCGGGACAATAACATTCAGTAATCAAACTTTCGATATGCAAATCCGTTGTAGTCGATTTCCCCAATACAGGCGTTTCCACTTCCATCACACCGCGTTTGAAAAAGAAATCACGAATAGCTTGAATGATAGCCGCACGTTTGGCCAGCGTATCAATGCTTGCGGTAGGCTGCCAATGTTGATTTTGCTGCATAAGCGGAAAAGCTATGATTTTACACGTGATACATATTTAGCAGTACGCGTATCAATTTTGATAATTTCATCGCGCTGCACAAAGAGCGGCACTTGCACGACAGCGCCTGTTTCAAGCGTTGCAGGTTTAGTACCGCCGCTGACGGTATCGCCTTTTAAACCCGGATCAGTTTCAACGATTTTCAATTCTACAAAGATGGGGGGATCGACATGCAAAGGCTGACCATTGTATAAGGTAACGATACAGATATCTTCGCCTTTAAGCCATATATGGCTGTCACCCATCGCAGCAGCATCGGCAGCATGTTGTTCAAAATTATCCTGTACCATGAAGTGCCAGAGTGTGCCATCGCTGTAAAGATATTGCATCTCGACATCTACTACATCAGCCCCTTCAACACTTTCGCCAGATTTAAAAGTACGCTCAATCACACGGCTATTTTTCAAATTGCGCAATTTAACTCGGTCAAAGGCTTGGCCTTTCCCGGGTTTGACGCTTTCCTTTTCAACGATCACATAGGGATCGCCATCCAGCATAATCTTGAGGCCGGCCTTAAATTGGTTCGTACTGTAGTTTGCCATGACACTTTTTCCTTTATCGAGCGGGAGTTACCGCAAAGTTTGCGAATTGTACCATAAACGGCGAAAATAGATAAATATTCACAAGCTCACTAGAAGATAATCATGATAAAATCACACCCAACAATTCCAAGGTGGCAAGAGCAGCTTTCTAAGGCTATTACTGAACCCAGTATCTTACTGAAACATCTCGACTTACCCTTAACGCTATTAGAGAGCGCCTTGCAGGCAAGCCGCTTGTTTCCCTTGCGGGTACCGCAGGTTTTTGTCAACAGAATGAAAAAAGGAGATATAGCTGATCCCTTGCTTCGCCAAGTCTTACCGTTACATTTTGAAATGGAAAACGCAGCAAACTTTGTAGAAGACCCTCTGCAAGAAACAGTAACTAATCCGCTATCAGGACTTTTGCATAAATACCATGGACGTGTATTACTGACTTTAACGGGGAGTTGCGCTATTCATTGCCGTTATTGCTTTCGCCGCCATTTTTCTTATCAAGACAATAACCCCGGTCGTGAAGGATGGAAAGCCGTGTGGTCTTATATTCGTGAGCATCCAGATATCAGCGAAGTCATTTTAAGCGGCGGTGATCCCTTAGTGATGAGCGATAATGCATTATCCGAGTTTCTTACCATTCTGGAAGATATTCCACACGTTCATACGCTGCGATTCCATACCCGTCTACCGATTGTTCTGCCTGATCGAATCACCGATCCCTTCCTGGCGTGTTTTGAAAACACCCGATTAAAAAAAGTTTGTGTGATACATTGTAATCATGCACAGGAAATAGATGAGAGTGTTATCACTGCTGTTAACAAACTCGGCAATGCGGGTTTTATTCTCTTAAATCAGTCGGTATTACTGCGCGGCGTCAATGACAATGCCAAGACTTTAATTGATTTATCGCAAGCACTCTTTAAAAACGGCATACTGCCTTATTATTTACATCAACTGGATAAAGTCAAAGGCGCTCACCATTTTGAAGTACCTGTAGAAACAGCAAAAGCGATCATGACTGAATGCCGAAATACGTTGCCCGGCTATTTAGTACCGCGTTATGTGTCAGAAAAGCCTGGCGAAAAAAGTAAAATTTTATTGGAATATTAATTTCTGTGTACTTTCCTTCTCGCTGCGCGGCCCTCTCTCGTAAGCGGGAGAGGGGGATTTAAATGCTATATTTCGCTGTTTTTTCCCGCTCCCACAGAGATTACTCTGCTATAACTGTTGCGGCTTCCACGCGCTGAAACCCTCTCGGTAATTTATTGCCGCGCCGACCGCGCTCGCCGTGATAATGCACTAATTCTTTGGGTTTTAAAGTGAGGCTTCGTCTTCCTGCTGTGAGTGTCAGGCTGCTACTCTCTGACAAAATCACTATATGCGTCATGCATTCTTTATCTTCATCGGTTTTTGCTTTATTAATACCCATGATCTTATTGCCTTTGCCGCTTGTTAAGGCGGGCAATGCAGAAGCATTAAACATCAATAAACGCCCGTCATTGCTGATCGCAGCAATCAACGCCTTATCGGTTGTAATCAATTGAGGTGTTAAAGCTTTTGCGCAAGCTGATAATTTCAATACTTGTTTTCCATTACGGTTTTTCGCATAAAGCGATTCTACCGTTGTAATAAAACCATAACCGGCATCACTTGCCAATAACACCGATTGGGGAGGATCACTACAAATAAGACCGACAAATTGCGCGCCTTCCGGCATATTAACTCGGCCTGTCAAGGGCTCGCCCTGCCCTCGCGCAGAAGGTAAAGTGTGTGTCATCATGCTATAACTACGACCGGTACTATCTAAAAATACAACCGATTGATTACTGCGCCCCAGGGCGACTGCTAACAATTCATCGCCGGCTTTATACGTTAAACTGTTGGGATCGATCTCATGTCCTTTGGCAGCACGCACCCAGCCTTTGGTGGAAAGCACAACGGTCATAGGTTCTACAGGGATCATTTCATGTTCAGCTAAAGGCTCGGCAACTTCTCGTTCTACTAAAGGGGATGAACGCGGATCGCCATATTGCTTGGCATCGCTTTCCAACTCTTTACGAATCAGTGTTTTTAAACGGCGTTCTGACTCCAGCGTTTTGCTGAGAGTATCGCGTTCTTCAGCCAATTCTTTTTGTTCTGTTGTGATCTTAATTTCTTCAAGACGCGCTAAATGCCGTAATTTTAAATCTAAAATAGACTCAGCTTGCGTTTCGCTTAACTTGAAACGTTTCATTAACACGGCTTTTGGATTGTCTTCTTCGCGGATGAGGCGAATCACTTCATCGATATTCAAAAACGCGATTAATAATCCATCTAAAATATGCAGCCTTTCTTCTACCTTGGTTAAACGATGCTGCAGACGCCGCTTGACTGTATGGATTCGAAATTGAAGCCATTCTTTTAAACACTCGAGCAAATTAAACACTTTGGGACGGCCGTTTAAAGCAATCATGTTGAGATTTACACGATAAGTGGTTTCCAAATCAGTCGTTGCAAACAAATGGGCCATGATACTATCTGCATCCACACGATTGGATTTTAAAGTAATGACCAAACGGGTAGGGTGTTCATGATCAGATTCATCACGTAAATCAACTACCAGAGGTAATTTTTTAAGCCGCATCTGCTGGGCAATCTGCTCCAGGATTTTTGCGCCAGAGATTTGATAAGGCAAAGCGGTAATAATAACTTCTTCTTTTTCTTTTTTAAAAACAGCCCGCATTCGTATACTGCCATAGCCTGTTTGATAGAGAGCTTCGATCTGCGCTTTGGGGGTGATGATCTCTGCTTTGGTGGGAAAATCAGGCCCTGTAATATGCTGGCAGATTTCTTTTAAAGAAGCATTCGGTGATTCCAATAAATGAATGCAAGCACTGGCTACTTCACGCAAGTTGTGCGGCGGAATATCCGTTGCCATTCCCACCGCAATACCCGTTCCTCCATTCAGCAAGATATTGGGGAGCCTCGCTGGCAAAACAATCGGCTCTTCTAAAGTACCGTCAAAATTAGGCTGCCAATCTACCGTTCCTTGTTCCAATTCAGCTAATAAAGCTTGAGCATAACTTCCCAAACGCGCTTCGGTATAACGCATGGCGGCAAAAGATTTAGGATCATCACTTGAACCCCAATTACCTTGTCCATCGACCAAAGGATAACGATAAGAAAAATCTTGCGCCATTAACACCATTGCTTCATAACAAGCAGTATCACCATGAGGGTGATATTTACCTAACACATCCCCTATCGTGCGGGCTGATTTTTTATATTTAGCCCCCGCTTTTAGACCCAATTCCGACATAGCATAGACAATACGCCGTTGCACCGGTTTTAAGCCGTCGCCAATATGAGGTAATGCCCTGTCTAAAATCACATACATCGAATAATCGAGATAGGCTTTTTCCGTAAATACTGCCAGCGGTGTTTGTTCGATGCCTTCGGTGTTTAAGCGTAAGGGTGTGTCTGTCATGAATTTTCCTTTTTATCTTGAGGCGCTAGCACAGCAACGTTAATATAGTCAGGCTGCCTGTTAATAGTGCGCTCATACTGAAATGGAATATAGCCTAAAAATACGGCTTTTGAATAACCTTCATAGGGAATATGGGGTATGGGTTCAGCTTGATGAGTAAGCCAAACAATCATAATACCGCTTTTTTTGATCTGTTCTGCGCTTACTTTTAGATTAGTACCCCGCTTGGGGATCTCCCAATAGAAATAAGGCAATGCTATGGGGTGAGTAGAGGCAAATACGCTAATATTGCCGCTTATCCAGCGATCGCCATCGACATATTGCAAAGGAGAATCGGGAAAATGTTCATCCCATAAATGCTGAGCTTCTTCAGCCACAATAGCTGCAGGAAAGACAGCCCGTAAATTATGGTGGAAACGAGGCATCCATAAGAGTTCTACGATGTTGCTGAGCAAGAGGATACAAAAAACAAAAAAAACGCCTGCAATAAATACAACTAGGCGTCGTCTACTGATTTGCGGCCGCCAGGCAGCTAAAACACTAACCCCCATCAGCAAGAAAAAAGGCGTTCCCCAGTGCGTTAATAATTCACCGCCTGTTAGTATTGAGCACAACAAGGCTAAGAAAAAAGGTAGTATGGTGATCGATAATAAGCAATACCATTGATCACTATCTAAAATAACATTCGGATCACGCGCTTTACCACAGACAATAGCCAGCAATAAAAAAGCGGGTAAACCTACGATCAATTGTGCAGCAATAAATAACAACGGATTAACAATATGGCGTAAGAAGGTATAACCTTGAGATAAGGAAGCGCGATTGGTTGCCCATAATAAAGTGGCAAAATCGTGTTTAGCTAACCAAATCAGATTAGGCAGTATAATGAGAAAAGCGATGAGCGCGCCTAGGTAAATGCCCGATTTTTTCCATTGAAGACGCCCTTTTGGCGTCAACAAGAGATAACACAACATCGACAAAACCAATAACCCGCCAGTGTGTTTGGCCATTGTGGCCAAGCCTGCAAACACGCCTAAGGCTAACCAATAACGCAATCGTTGTGTTTGGCAAGCTTGATAAAAAGCAAAACAAGCCCACGCCCAAAAAGGCAGAATTAAGATATTGTCATTAAATTCAGGCGTTGAGAAATTATAATAGGCAATACCTTCTAAACATAATACGCTGATCAATGCGTAAAGCGCTGAAAAACCCATAACACGGGCTAAACGCCACACAGCAGCAAAAGCAGCCAACACAGCGATTTGACTACAGAAATAAATAAGCCAGGGTTGATGGGGAGTCAACCATCGCACTAAGGCCGCTATAAAAGTTACCAGGTAGGGATCTCTGTCGTATCCCCATTGCAATTGCAATGCATACGCAAAAGCTTCTGTGGTATCCAGTGGTAAAGTCGTACGCCATAGCAAAGCAGGCACTGTCCAGAATATAATATGCGCCGCTATAATTAAAAACGCCCAACTATAAAGTTGTTTTTTATTAAGGTTTGGAAAAGCAATCAGTTGATTCATAGTTTCTACAAAATCAAATATCCCAGGTTAATCGGCGTTATTGTAGCCAGATTCAGTCTATCACACAAGATTGGCTTGACGCATCCCGCCTGATATTGATTTAATGACTCCTTCCCTGAGTGAAGGAGCTCTTTTATGAAACACACTAACCCTCGCCTTGAATCCGACAGTATGGGTAATATCGAAGTACCCGCTGAGAAATATTGGGGGGCACAAACCGAGCGTTCTCTTCATCATTTTAAAATAGGCGACAAAAATGCAGACAGAATGCCTTTAGAAGTCATTCATGCGATGGGCATTTTAAAAGAAGCCTGCGCCAAGGCCAATCAAGATCTGGGAAAACTCAGTAAAGACAAAGCAGCTCTTATCATCCAAGCCGCTAAAGAAGTGAGCAAGGGCCAATTAGATGAACATTTCCCATTGCGCATCTGGCAAACTGGCAGCGGCACACAAAGCAATATGAATACCAATGAAGTCATTGCAAACCGGGCAATTGAAATCGCAGGTGGTATATTGGGAACTAAAAATCCCGTGCATCCTAATGATCATGTCAATATGTCGCAGTCTTCTAACGATACTTTTCCAACAGCCATGTATATTGCTGCAGTATTAAGCGTAGAACATCAACTCTTTCCAGCCCTTAAAACATTGCGCGATGCGCTCGAGAAAAAATCAAAAGCCTATCAGGATATTATTAAAATTGGCCGAACCCATTTACAAGATGCTGTGCCAATCAGTTTAGGACAAGAGTTTTCAGGATATGTGGCGCAAATCGATGCAGCCTTATCCTGTATTAAACAAAGTCTACAGGGTTTATATGAATTAGCGATCGGCGGTACGGCGGTGGGAACAGGTTTAAATGCGCACCCTGATTTTGCTAACCTGAGTGCAAAATACGTTGCTCAAATTACCAGCTTGCCTTTTATCTCTGCAGCTAATAAATTTGCAGCATTGGCTGCGCATGATGCATTGGTGTATTCGAGCGGCTCTCTTAAAATGCTAGCCTGTGCATTAATGAAAATAGCCAATGATATTCGGTGGATGGGTTCAGGCCCGCGCTGCGGGTTGGGCGAATTATCTTTACCTGAAAACGAACCGGGATCTTCTATCATGCCCGGCAAAATAAATCCCACCCAATGCGAAGCCATGACCATGGTTTGCGTACAAGTGATGGGAAATGACGCTGCTATCGGTATCGCCGGTTCTCAAGGTAATTTTGAGTTAAACGTATTTAAACCCATTATGATTTATAACTTTTTGCATTCAGTCCGTTTATTGAGTGACGCGAGCCTTTGTTTCAGAGAGTTTATGGTGGAAGGGTTGAAACCCGATCTTAAAAAAATCGACTTTTTCTTGCAAAATTCACTGATGTTAGTGACTGCCCTAAGCCCTGTGATAGGCTACGACAAAGCGGCTAAAATAGCCCATGATGCCCATCATCAAGGCAAAACATTGCGAGAGATGTGTTTGGAATTAGGCTATTTAACAGCAGCCGAATTTGACAAAGTAATGCAGCCGAAAGAGATGATTAAACCGAAGGCATAATACTGCTGCGCAGCGCTGTTAATGAGTTTATTCATTTAAGATAACTCTCGTGCGAGAAATATTTTTGACTTAATTAATAATTCATAAATTTCTTGAGCACAGTCTTCGGCTGAAGCAGTATCTGTTCGCAAATGCAGTTCAGGTTCTTCCGGTTTCTCATAGACATCATCTATGCCGGTAACGTGTGTTAGTTCACCTTTCAAAGCCATTTTATAAATTCCCTTTGGATCCCGCCTTTTACAAACAGCCAGCGGCGCATCAATAAAGCATTCAAAGAAAGGGATTTTTGACTCATCATGGATCTGGCGTACCCATTTTCTGTCTGCCTGATAAGGAGAAATAAAACTGGCAATAGTCACTAAACCTGCTGTTGTGAACAGTTTTGCGACTTCAGCACAACGGCGAATATTTTCAGTGCGTTCAACGGGTGTAAACCCTAGATCGCGGCACAACCCTAAACGCATTCTGTCAGCATCCAATACAAAAGGAAGTACTTCTTGAGAAAACAATAATTTTTCCAGACAAAAGGCAATACTGGATTTCCCAGCACCGCTCAAACCTGTTAGCCATATGGTGCACCCATGCTGTTTCAAATGCTGCTCTCGCATTTCACGACTAATCAATCCCAGGGATTCAACTTTCAATATTTCTTACCTCTCTCTAAATGCAGCATTTTTTGCTTTTAAAACGGGTTTTAAAATATATTCCAGCACTGATTTCTTATGGGAAATAATATTAACCGTAGCAGTCATACCCGGTTTAATAGGAAGTTTTTCACCATTGTTATCGACATAATTTCTTTCTGTCTCTACTTTAACTTTATAAAACTGATTTCCTCTATCATCACGCACGGTGTCTGCGCTAATGCTCTTGACGACAGCCGGTATCCCTCCATAGATGGAAGAGTCATACGCAGTAATTTTAGCCAATGCTTTTACCCCAGAGTGAATAAAAGCGATATTGGAAGGGTTAACTTCTATTTCGATAGTTAAATTAACGCCTACGGGCACGATTTCTATAATATTATCCCCTGATTTAACAACTTCACCAATCGTATTGACATTGGAGGATTTAATCACGCCATTGACAGGAGCGCGCACAATGGTACGATCCAGCCTGTCTTTCTCTGCAATCAATTCTTCTTGCACAGAGGAGAGCGCAGCATTTTTTTCATTTAATTCGGCATGAGCTCTACCTTTAAAGTCTTCCAGCGTTTGATCCAGCTGACCTTTTAAATCATTGACTTCTTTTTCAATACGTATCAAATCCAATTGAGACATGACTTTTTCTTCTACCAGTGGTTTGATGATATCTAACTCTCTTTTTGACAACTCATAACTTTGCTGCAAATTCTTTAATTTTTCCTGTATATCAGATTGCCTGTCTTTAAAAAACAAAGTCTCCGTTTCAATTAAGGCAGGGTTTTCCTTTTTTACCAGCTCTGGAAAATCGATATTAACCGCTCCGGTTGATTCTGCTTGCAAACGAGCAATATTAGCCAATAGTATCAAATATTTTCCGCGTGTTTCTCGGTAACTAGATTTAAATCGGGTAGGGTCAAGCGTTATTAATACTTGCCCTTCTTTTACTAAATCACCCTCTTTGACATTTATTGATTCGACAATACCGCCTTCAAGATTCTGAATCACTTTTACTTTACCTGAGGGAATAACCCGCCCTATACCAATTGTAATTTCATCTATGTCTGATAGGGCAGCCCACATCAGCAAAATAACTATAAACCCAAGCATAACGTATAATAATAAATTGGCATGCTGATAGGTTTCTGATAAAACAACTTCCTTGCTGTCGGTAACAAAATCAACATCATCTTTTTTAAGAATAGCAACCTTATCTTCCGTTGGATTATGTTTTTCCTGTTTTTTCCCTAATATTCTGCCAAAATGGGGTATTTTTATTTTAGGTTTATTCATTTAGCCCTCCTTGTGGTGATGGAGGCTTTACCTTGTTTTGTGCCAAGGCTTCTAATACTTTGTCTTTGGGTCCATCGGCAACTACACGCCCTTTATCCAGCAAAATAAGCCTGTCAACCATGGCTAACATCGCCAATTTATGCGTAATCAAAATAACGGTTTTCCCTTTGATATATTCAAACAAGGCTTTCATTACCAATTGTTCAGTACGATTATCCATCGAGCTTGTGGGTTCATCTAATAAAAGAATAGGCGGAGATCCTAATATACCGCGTGCCACCATAATCGCTTGCCGTTGGCCGCCCGATAAGCCGTCTCCGCGCTCACCCACCGATAATTGATATCCTGCTGGATTACGGCTTAAGAATTGATCAACACCTGCAGTAGTGGCTGCACTTAAAACCATTTCGTCACTTGCCCACGGCATGCGCATCGCAATATTGTCACGAATAGTGCCATACATAAGCTGCTGCTCTTGGGGAACATATCCAATATTACGGCGTAAATCTGCCGGATCGATTTGAGCAATATCAACTCCATCCAATAAGATATTGCCATCATCGGGTGGATAGAATTGTAAAATAAGTTTTTGTAAGGTGGTTTTACCGGAGCCAATGCTTCCTACCAGACCGACACGTTCTCCATGCTCAATTTTAAAAGATACTTCTTCTATAGCGTTGCGTCTTGTGCCAGGATATTTAAATGAAACTTTCTCGAATTGAATACTGCCGTCAAAGTGCGGTCGGCGTATAAATTTCATTTCACTGGGACGTTCAATTGGCAATGCCATAATTTTATTTAAGTTTTCCAAGGCAACACGGGATTGCTGATAGCGTAATAATACTGATGTCATTTGAGCTAATGGCGCAATAGCACGGCCTGCCAAAATAGAACAGGCAATCAATCCACCAATGGTAAGGCTGCCTTCCTGAATCAAATAAACCCCATAAACTACGGTTCCCACTGTCACAAATTGCTGCATAAAAGCAGTAAAACTGCCCGCAATGGTTGAGTATTTTCGAGATCGGCGGCCAGATTGAGCAGAAGCGGCAATAGAACTTTCCCACTTTTGCTGTATAGTGCCTTCAGCGCCCATACTTTTAATTAATTCTATATTGTTGATAGCTTCAACCAATACGGCATGTTTTTGAGTGGCACCGATATAATCTTTACTGACTTCACGCCGCATAGGCAACTCGAGTAATAAAGCTACCAGAAAGACAACGGGAACCGCTATTAAAGTGAAAATAGCAATTTTTCCCCCTATGATAAACATGAGGAAAACAAACAACAATAAAAAGGGTAAATCTACCAGGGTTGCCATGGTAGCTGACGTAAAGAAGTCTCTTAATACTTCAAATTCTCGCAGATTATTGGCAAATGCGCCAGATGACTTTGGTTTTGAAGCAAGCTTCAATCCCATCACATGCTGAAAGATATTGCTTGCCATGGAAATATCGGCTTTTTTACCTGCCGTATCAATGAAATATCCTCGTAAAATTTTTAGCAGAAAATCAAAACAGAGTACTGTCATGATGCCCACCACCATGACCCATAAAGTGTCTGTCGCGTTATTAGGCACTACTCTATCATAAACGTTCATCACGAATAACGGAGTTGCTAATGCAAATATATTAATTAACAGGACGGTAATAATGACACGAAAATAAATGCGATTATAACGTGTCAGCGTTCCCCAAAACCATTTTTTGGGCTGCCCAATGTTATACTCATCCGCTCTGGATTCAAAGCCATGCATTTCTTTAATAAAGAAAACATAACCTGTATACGATTCTTCAAGATTTGAAATAGGAACGCTCGAAATAACATCGTTTGTTTCAGGGAAGATAACATCGGCATTACCATCATCATATAACGCTGTTAATACGCAGGCATGGCCGCTTTTTAAAATCAACACGCACGGTAAAACCAATGGGCTTATTCGCGAAAGCTGCCGGCAAATTAATTTGCTGTATAAGCCCGCTCTTTCAGCGGCACGCCAAAATAAATCCGGCGTTAATTTATTGTCACGCAAGGGCAGCCCGGCAACCAAAGCATCCCTTGAATAGGGGTGTCGTCGTAATTTAGTAAGGACTAGCAAACAAGCAAGAAGAGGATCATCTACATCTTCTTCTGCATAATGATAGTTGCTGGTATCTTTATCCATAATTATCCATGCCTTATGCAGGTATCAAAATGTGAAAGATTTTGTTTCGCATTTTTTCTCTTTATCCTTGATTTCAAGGCAATTTTTTGATTACCTGGGAAGAATCATGCAAATTTGGTACCACGGCATTAAAATAGGGCAGAGAAACAGGGGGTTATTGAAATACACTCTTCGCACTTTGAGTATAGAAACAGAACAATTTCGGACTTTGTCAAAAAACTGACGCTAAATTCCCCTCTCCCGCTTGCGCGGGAGAGGATGGCACCTTTAGGCGCGGGAAGAGGGCGCTTCGCAGCATATTATCAAAGTAAAGGATTTAAGACAGAGCAGCCAGATCGCCTTTCTTTTCAAGCCAGCTACGCCTGTCTTGGGCTCTTTTCTTGGCAAGCAGCATATCCAGCATTTGATGAGAGGCCTTCACGTCATCCATAACCAACTGCACTAAACGGCGAGTGTTCGGATCGATAGTCGTTTCGCGTAATTGCAGAGGATTCATTTCACCTAAACCTTTAAAGCGCTGAATATTGATCTTAAGATTTTTAGCAGGATCGTTTTTCTTATGTTCAGCCGAGATCCTGTCCAATATACCCTGTTTTTCAGCATCATCCAAGGCGTAATAAACTTGTTTACCCATATCGATGCGATACAATGGCGGCATTGCTACATAGACATGCCCTTTTGCAATTAGCGGTTGAAAATGCTTTAAAAACAATGCGCATAATAAAGTCGCAATATGGGCGCCGTCAGAATCGGCGTCAGCTAAAATACAAATCTTGTGATACCGTAATCCGCTTAAATCATCGCTATTGGGATCGACTCCGATGGCAATAGCAATGTCATGGATAGCTTGCGACCCTAATACTTCTGCAGAATCGACTTCCCACGTATTTAAAATTTTGCCGCGTAACGGCATGACAGCCTGAAATTCCCGATCACGGGCTTGTTTAGCAGAACCACCAGCAGAATCTCCTTCTACTAAAAATAACTCGCCTAAAGCTGGATCCTGGCTGCTGCAATCAGCCAATTTGCCGGGAAGCGCGGGGCCTGCAGTAATTTTCTTGCGTACAACTTGTTTTCCGGCTCGCAATCGTTTTTGGGCATTCTCAATGACGAATTCAGCCAGCGTTTTACCTTCTGCCACGTGCTGATTAAGCCATAAAGAAAAACTGTCTTTGACAACACCGCCGACAAAAGCCGCACATTCACGTGAGGTTAAGCGCTCTTTGGTTTGACCTGCAAATTGCGGTTCAAGGAGTTTCACCGATAAAATATATTGGCAATTTTCCCAAATATCTTCGGGACTCAATTTAACCCCGCGCGGCAAAAGAGTGTGGATTTCACAAAATTCACGCATTGCTTCGAGCAGTCCTGCTCTTAATCCATTGACATGAGTACCGCCTGATATCGTAGGAATTAAATTGACATAACTTTCAGTGAGCTGCTCTTTTGCATCGACTAACCAGTGCGCTGCCCAATCTGCTTCTTCACTGTCAGCGGCAAAACTTCCGATAAAAGGCGATGTCAGCACCGTTTCATGATCCCCAATACCCTGCATTAAATAATCGGATAATCCGCCTGCAAAATGCCAGGTTTCCTGTTCCTTTGTTTTCAGATCAGCATAATGCACCGTCAATCCCGAGCATAAAACAGCTTTTGCGCGTAAGGTATGCATAAGTTTTGTGGTAGTAATCTTTACGGTATCGAAGTATTGTTCGGCCGGCCAAAAACGAATGGTCGTACCAGTTTGGCGTTTAGGCACTTCTTGTATGACACGCAGGGGTGTTTTAACAGCGCCATTGGCAAAAGTCATGGTATGGCGTTTGCCTTGCTGGTCTATCGTTACCTGCAATTCTTTGGATAAAGCGTTGACAACAGAAACCCCCACACCGTGTAATCCGCCGGAAAAACGATACGTTTTATTTGAGAATTTAGCCCCGGCGTGCAAACGGGTAAGAATGACTTCTACGCCAGACACTTTTTCATCTGAATGCAAATCAACCGGTATGCCCCGGCCATTATCGCTGACTTCAATGGAACCATCCGTATGCAGCGTAACGGTTATCGTATCGCCGTAACCTGCCATGATTTCATCGACACTGTTGTCCACTACTTCCATCACCAAATGATTTGGATTAGTGGTATTGGTATACATTCCCGGGCGTTTTTGAACGGGTTCAAGTCCGCTTAAAACTTCGATGGCATCGGCTTTGTAATGTGTCATAAAAAGGTCTTAAAATGGTAAATTTTTTGTACTTCATCTACACTTTTGCTATAGATAACGGTATTATCAAAACATTGAAGAATATTTACTCAAAACGATTTGAATTTAGGCGAGGCGGCAAGCCGTCGAGCAAAAGGAGTGTATAAATAATACATGACTTTTGCGAGA
>JAJNDI010000003.1 GCA_021156325.1 Gammaproteobacteria bacterium | reverse complement strand
ATAAGCTTTTGTGGCAGCGGGCTTTTAACACTCTTTTACTTGAGAAAGTCTTGTTTTATCAGCTGAGTGATCTGGGTTTATCGGCATCTGATGCCCAGATTAATGCCATTATCTATAATATTCCTGCTTTTCAAGATAATAAACAATTCTCACCAGAGCGTTACCTTGCTGTTTTAAATGCGCAGGGGATCTCTCCTCAAGCTTTCTCACAAGAAATCAAAACACAATTGATCAATGGACAATTACGAATGAGTTTTGAAGACGGTGCTTTTGTTTTACCTGATGAATTAAACGAGTTTATTGCATTGGGTCTGCAAACACGAGACATAGCCTATGCAGTACTTTCAGCAAAACCCTTTGCGGCAGGTATAAAACCTACCTCATCTGATATCAATACCTATTATGAAGAACATCAAGACGAGTTTAAAACGCCTGAAACACTGAGTATCGAATACCTCACCCTCTCTATGACAGGGTTAGAAAAAGCCATGAAGCCAAGTGATGCTGAGATCCAGCAATATTACGCGCTGCATCGTGATCAATATGCTACCTTACCTGCCTGGCAAGTGGCTCATATTGTCCTGGCTGTCCCCGATGAAAAAGACGCTGCCAAACAAACACTAACCCATGAAAAAGTGTTGCAAACCGCAAATGATCTGGCAGCAAAACTGAGGCAAGGCGCTGATTTTGCGGCCCTTGCCAAACAATATTCAGCTGATCCTCTAACGGCTAACAAAGGCGGAATGCTCGATTGGTTTGGGCCAGGTACTTTTGATGCCGCTTTTGATAACGCTGTTAAAGATCTAAAACCGGGTCAAATCAGCGATCCCGTCAAAACCAAATACGGCTATGAAATTATAAAATTGCTGAAAGCAAAAGAAGGAGTGATACAGCCTTTAGCAAAAGTTAAACCGCAAATCGCTCAAACGCTGGGCAGGCAAAAAGCTGAAGAACATTTTGCCAATAATAGTGAAATATTGGCAAGTTTAACCTATGAAAACCCAGAAAGTTTGGCGCCAGCAAGCCGGGCATTGAATTTACCTATTCAACAGAGTGATTTTTTTACCCACCAGGGGTTGAAAAGCGGTATTGCTGCCAATCGAAATATTATAGAAGCCGCTTTTAGCGAAGATGTATTGACCAATGGAAATAACAGTGATTTGATAACACTAGACCCCAATACCGTTATAGTATTGCGTGTTTCAAAACATAATCCAGAATCAATACGTCCTTTATCTCAAGTAAGCAGCTTTATTCGGCAGCGTCTTATTGCTGAAGAAAGTGCAAAACGGGCTAAAGCACGAGCTGAAATGCTATTAAAACAGTTGCAAGAAGGTAAACCGCTAAATCATTCTCTGGAGTGGATTTCCCTGACACTTAAACGTAATTCGGCTAAAATTGATTCTGCTATAGGCGATTATGCTTTTACCTTGCCTTTTACTTCTCAAAAACAGCCGGTATATGGAGCGGTAGGGCTGCCCTCGGGTGATTATGCCTTAATTCAAGTTAAGGCGGTTCATCCGGGAGAAATCACGGGCAAAACGAATGATGCTGTTTTAACAAAGCTCAGTTATCGCCGACAATTGTCTGAAATCATGGCTAACTATGAGTATCAACAATTTTTAGCAACGTTGGTGCAAAATGCAAGCATCAAAGTGGAAGATAAAGAATTTGAAAATCAATTAGCAGATCGGCTGCAAGGACATTAGAGTCTGTCGTCCAATACGCTAGGGGAGACAGAAGTATTGGTTTTCGAGTACCCCATTTGACGACAGACTCTAGTTGTCAATGTAGAGAGAGATCTCTAAATAGGCTAATACCTCTAAGGTTTTATTCCATTGTAAAGTGCTTTTGCCATTTTCCAATTCAGAAATAAAACGGGTTCCCACACCGGCAGCCTTGGCCAGCCCTGATTGAGTCAAGCGGCGTTGTTTACGTTTTATTTTAACCTGCGCCCCAATGGCGTGAGTAGAAGTAATTTTAACAGCCCGTATGAGCGGTGTTGCATCCATGCTAAGCTTCTTTAAAGTTAATAACTATCCTAATAGTATAGTATTAAATTAATGCTATGCTTGAAATAAAACGGACAAAATAGAAGCAGGGGGAGGGGTTTCCCACAGGCTCAAAACATAGCCGCCGCCGCCTGCACCGGTGGGTTTTACAGCGCTTGCCCCGTGCTGCTTCAGCCAATCGATATGTTGTTTCAAGGCCTGCGGAACCAAATCCCACTGTTTGAAACAATGGGCAGCCTGGTTAATAGCATTAATTAAATGGGGAAAGCCTTCTTTTTGAGGCAGCATCAAAGCTTCTACGCTTTGTAATACACTTTGATGCATTAAATTGTCAATTTCGGCTGCCTGTTTTGGTTCTCTTTCCCATAATGCCTTAACCTGTTTCACACAATCAGCGGTTACACGGGGCTGTTTGGAAGAAGACAAATACCATAATGGCTGCCAGCAGGGGGTAATGTGTTTTATTTGAGGTGGGTCGCCTTGTTGAAATAAGGTCAGTTGCTGAGAGAGGCTTAACATAATATCTATACCGCTGCTTTGCTCATGAAAGATATGTTCCAATTCTCGGCCAAATTCAATCGTTTTTTCTTCTGAAATAAATCCTTGTGCAACGCACCATTTTGCAATTGCAGCGCATAAAGTTGCTGATGCGCCTAAATTAGCACCAATCGGCACAGTCGAATCAACCCTAAAAGTGCCTTTCAAATCCGATATTGATAAAGATAATTTTTCCAAAGCGCGTTTTAATACACCCCAGAATAATAATTGCAATATATCATGATCTTCACCAAGAAACAGAGCTGAAACAGGGGAAGGGTTTATAGAATAATTTAAGTGAAACGGCAGCGAGCGGATCGGAAAACCCAGCACAGGATGTCCGCGTAATACGGCATGTTCGCCGGCAATGATACATTTCCCATAGGTCGTGATATTAATATCCGATAACATGAAATCCTCGTTTTTGCATCCTGTAAAAAAACGTGTTTGCCATATCACTTTGATCCCTTCGCCACAGCAGATGCACATTAGGGCCAGCATCAAGCGTTACAATAGGTCCGTCTCCTTGATTTACCCAATAATCTTGAATAGCTTGCAAAACCGCTAAAGAGCCTTCACTCATGTATAAAAAAGGCGGTTTAGCGGTTGCAAACAACGCATGCATATCCCAAAACTCTTCAAAAGTTATTTCATATGCACAACGCCATTGCTGCTGAATTAAAGCCTCAAGTAGAGCAAGTTGACGAAGGTTTGCGCGTTTTACACGGCCTTCAAACAACAGACTGGATGTTACTCGTTGATGCGCTTCACTGCTGGTAACAGCTTTTTTACTTTGAGTAATGATCACTACCTGATGAATTAATGCCTGGTAAGGATGGGGTTTTTCTAAAGAGGGGATAGCATTGACTTCATCACCGTCCCAGATACACCAGGCTTCAAAAAAAGATCGGCATGACGATCCGGAAGCCTCACGGCTTAAGGTAATTAATTGTTTCAGCGCTAAAGGTTTTTGTTGAGTCAGATCGCTCAAAGCATTATTGGCACATAATGTTAATGCTGCAAAACTCGACGCAGAACTTGCTAATCCGCAATCGGCAGGAAAATTATTGGCAGAACGTACGCAAAGTGATCCGCTATAACCAAAAATCGCTTTTAGCCGTGATAAATGCGCTAAAAATCGGTTAATGCCTTGTTCGGATAAGGTCATGGGTAATAAATCTTTTTGCTGCAATAATTCCCATTGATCACTAAGAGCCCCGTGACTTTCTATTTCAACCGTCGTCTTAAGATGAGATAGGGTATAAGATAAAGAAGGATTAGTTGCTATATTCTGTGTATGATTGGTTTTTCCCATGTATTTTATCAAAGCCAAATTAGCCGGCGCCTGCGCTTGCCATTTCATGTGCTCAACCCTCTGGATAAGTTTTGAACATCACTCGCATACTTAAGCGGCAATTTTTGGATCCATTCTCGAAAAGCAGCTCTATTTTTATTTTCAATAAGTACCAGAATCACATCGGCGCCTAAGGCTCCGCAGCCTTTTGCAGCTAATACAAAAGGAGAGCGGTTAATTTCCTCAAGCAACCTAAGAGTCTCATCACAATATAATGCAGCCTCGCTTAATGCTTCGGAAAACATTTGAATGCTTTTTATAAAAGCACCGGCATCTTTTATCTTGATTGCCTCTATGCTGGTTTTTGTGATCTGGCCTAATGTATTTTTTGGAAAGTCACTTAATGTAGAAAGATGTTCATGAGTGGCTATCTTATAAGACGTTTTAAACAAGGTGGCATTGAGGTGCGGCCAAGGCCATTCAAGAGGCGCTTCATAGTAATCGTCAGCCGGACAACAGAGAGTGAGCTTTCCATTTAATTGTCCGATAAGATCAGCGCCGCTTGCCCGTATTTTTTCTCTTTTTGTATGGGTTCGATACTGATGAAGGCATTCTGTAATATGCACTTCGTGGCTAAGGAGCTTTTGATAAGCATAATAGAGCAGGGCGTATTGGGCAGAAGAAGCGCCAAAGCCGCCTTGGCCGTGATGGGGATCATTAAAAATAAAATGATAACCTTGTAATTTTTCAGAAATTTCATGGCATAGTAAAGCCAGAACGCCTTTAAGACAGATCCCTTCATAGACACATGCCACGTTTCTTTCAGGAAGCATAAAGACGGATAATCTGAAGCGAGGTTCTGTGGCTATAATAGCACAAGGATAATTTGCTAAAACGGCATATTCTCCCACTAAAAAAGTTTTGCTGGGAAGGCTCAACGAAACTAGCGGTGCAGAAAGAGGAGTGTTATTCACGGGTATTATGATGATTGACTAATGCCGCTGCAGGAGCGGAGGTTCTTGTGCGTTCGCGCAATTCTTTTAACACTTCAATCGCATGGCTCGCAGAAATGCGTTTTCTTAAACTTAGGATTTCTTCCAGTTGTTTTTTGACAAGCGGAATTTCAGCGCCTTTTGCACCCGCTTCGATAGTCAAATTGCTGATGTGCAGCCTCATATGACCTTCGGTTAAGCCGACGGTTGATAAGGCTGTTAAAGCTCCCAGATTTTGGACAAGGCCAACTGCAGCGGCTATACGGGATAATTCATCAGCGTGTTTAATATTTAGCATCTTTAAACACATTTTGGCCGTGGGATGTAATCGTGTGACACCGCCCACGATCCCCACTGGCAGCGGCGCTTCAAAGGTGCCGACAAGGCTTTTTCCTTCCATTACCCAGCGAGTGATGGGGCGGTATTGACCGCTGCGCGCGGCATAAGCATGCACAGCTGCTTCAACCGCTCGCCAATCGTTGCCGGTAGCAATCAGAACAGGATCGATCCCGTTTAATACGCCTTTATTATGGGTGGCTGCGCGATATGGATCACACTCTGCAAATAAAGAAGCTTCCACCAAGCCTTCTGCCAAGACAGGATCAACGGCAGGAATACAAATGGTAGCCTGTGTTAATTTACAATCAGGCAAGTTGGAAATGATAGCAATATCGGCCATTTCGCCTGTTAAATCGTAAATAGGGGTTTTTAAAAATTCACAAACTTGGGTGACGATATTAGCGCCCATAGCATCGCAGGTTTCAACATGCACATGGCAAACGATCATAGTCTCGAGATCAGGACGTTTTATTTTTCGTACCTCGATATCTCTCACCCCCCCGCCGCGACGCACAAGACCTGCTGCAATATCTTGATTTGCACTATGAATTAAAAAGTCTTTATTGCGCAAAAGAGTTTGTTCAAATTGAAGGGGAGAAGCGACCCGGCTTAATTGCAATTGGCCGATAGTGCCGCTGCCTTTGATCTCGGTGGTGATTGTGCCGTGTTTTCGAACCCATTTTGCCATTTTGCTTACGGCAGCAATGATGGAAGTTTCTTCAACAGCCATAGGAATAGCATAGTTTCTGCCGTCAATGTGAAAGTGGGCAGCAACGCCTAACGGCAATTGAAAATAACCCATGACATTTTCAATGAAATTTTCAGCGAGATCAGGATTTAACCCTGAACTCATATTGAGGAAAGTTACATCATCCGGGCTTAATGCCCCCATTTCAACCAGTCTTGAAAGCCGTTCACGGCGATTGAGTTTTGAAAAACCGTCAAACAAAGTCTTTGACCGTGTTGATAATGTCATGCTATGCCTCCTTTGTCCAAAAAGGACGCACTATTATCCACAATTTCACCTGCTTTGTAAAAGGGGGCGGCGGATGCACAAGCGGCCAACGTTGGGATTCATTGCCAAGTCTTAAGACTATCGCTATAGTCTCTGGAGCGAGTTTATAAAACGGGTGTCTATCGTATGAAAATTTTGTTAAGCAATGATGACGGCGTTTATGCTGCAGGATTAAGAACCTTGGCTAATGCATTGAAACCGTTGGCTGAGATTACCGTGATTGCCCCCGATCGTAACCGAAGCGGTGCCAGTAATTCGCTGACGTTAGACAGGCCTCTGCGGGTACGGACCCTTGATAATGGATTTATGTGTGTCGAAGGAACACCTACCGATTGTGTTCATATCGGTTTAACAGGCTTGCTTAAGACTCCCCCTGATATGGTTATTTCCGGGATCAATGAAGGGGCTAATTTGGGCGATGATATACTCTATTCCGGCACAGTAGCAGCAGCAACAGAAGGCCGGTTTTTAGGGCTAACGTCTATTGCGGTTTCTTTGGCAGGAAATAATAGCCGCTGCCAGCATTACGATACAGCGGCTCTCATAATCAAGCAACTTGTAGAACATTTAATGTTGACTAAATTACCTGTTCGCACCTTGTTAAATGTCAATGTGCCCGATTTACCTATTGATCAAATCAAAGGTTTTGATATTACCCGATTGGGTACGCGCCATTGTGCTGAACCTACTTTACAGCAAACGGATCCGCGCGGGCATGAAATTTATTGGGTGGGTCCTGCAGGGGCTGAAGAAGATGCAGGCCCTGGTACTGATTTTTACGCCATCAATGGGGGGCATGTCTCTATTACCCCTTTAAAAGTGGATTTAACCGATTACAAGAGTTTTGAGGCCGTATCCAATTGGCTGCAAGTTATGCCTGAGGGTTTGCGTTTTGAAAAAGATAATTAAATTATGTTTATCAGCATTTTTGCTAAACCTCATTGCTTGTACAACAACTCCTTCTACAATACCGCCAACACCGGCTCCTGTTGTTAACGGTATTGCCAAACAAGCCAATAACAGTGCGCTAACAGTTTATCCCGTTCAAAAAAGCGACACCCTTTATAGCGTTGCCTGGCGTTTTGGCCGCGATTATAAAGAATTAGCCGTACTCAATCACTTGACTGAACCCTATGATTTACATCCCAGTGAGACGCTTTGTTTAAAAGCAGGCTGTCATCGTATTACCCATTCTGAAAGCGCTCTCAAAACAAAGACATCCAAAGCAGCACAAAACCCCCATGCTTCAACAGCAAGCATTAAATCCGCGCCTCTTTCTGTGACAGAAAAACCCGTTCATTTTAATAGCCGATGGCAATGGCCGGCGATGGGACCGGTCATTAAAAGATATTCCACCGAGGGGAATAAAGGTGTTGATATCGCAGGGCGATCCGGCGAGGAAGTGCTGGCAGCAGCATCTGGCAAAGTAGTCTACAGCGGCAGCGGATTACGCGGGTATGGGCGATTGATCATTCTTAAACATAATGAAGAATATCTTAGCGCCTATGCCCATAATAAAACTATCCTGGTCAAAGAAGGTCAAATAGTAAACATGGGTCAAAAAATTGCTGAAATGGGCAATACAGATGCACCTCGTCCGGAATTACACTTTGAAATTCGAAAAAATGGTCATTCTGTCAACCCCTTAGAGTATTTACCCCAGCGATAACGTGTTATGATTTGCAATTCATGGAAGAAAGATAGCGCTTGTAGCCAAGGGAGGGTACGTGTTGAGCAAACAGGATAGCCGGGTTAAAAAAGAAGCAGGATTAAAGGCGCCCAAAATAAAATCAGGAACGGTTGAAGTAGAATTTGATGAAGCGTCTTATTCAACCCTCGGCGAAGACAGAGACAGTTTTTTGCCGGCTAACGATGAAGATATAGACAGCATTGATGCCGATTTGGAGCCAGAGGAGCTTGGCGAAGATTCTGCCACTGAAGACACGACAGCTGATTTTGCTGAATCCTCCAGCACGAGTGCTTATCAAGCCAAACGCGGTAATTCTGCCGATGCAACTCAATTATATTTAGGCGAAATTGGATTTTCTCCTCTTTTAAGCGCTGCTGAAGAAGTGAAATTCGCCCGTCTTGCTCTAAAAGGAGATGTTGCTGCGAGACAGCGTATGATCGAAAGTAATCTTCGCTTGGTGGTTAAAATTGCAAGACGTTATGTTAATCGGGGCTTAGCTTTGCTGGATTTGATCGAAGAAGGGAATCTCGGCCTTATTCGAGCGGTTGAGAAATTTGATCCAGAACGGGGTTTTCGTTTTTCAACGTATGCAACGTGGTGGATCCGGCAAACCATTGAACGGGCTATCATGAATCAAACCCGCACTATTCGTTTACCTATCCATGTAGTGAAAGAATTGAATGTCTATTTACGCGCAGCGCGTGAATTAACGCAAAATCTCGATCATGAGCCCAATGAAGAAGAAATTGCAAACTATGTCGATAAACCTGTTGAAGATGTTAAACGTCTTTTGGGATTAAATGAGCGGATCACCTCTGTTGATACGACCATTGGACAAGATGCCAGTAAATCCCTGTTGGATACACTGGCGGATGATAATAATATCGATCCAGCAGATGCATTAACGGATGATAATCTGCGGGATCATATTGATCATTGGTTATCGCAATTATCCGATAAACATCAGGAAGTCTTGGCCAGACGTTTTGGTTTAAAAGGATATGAACGAGCAACGTTGGAAGAAGTCGGACGTGAAATTGGCTTAACGCGCGAGCGCGTTCGTCAAATTCAAGTAGAAGCGCTTCGTCAATTGCGTGAGATTATGGAGTCGCATGGATTATCAAGCGACAATATTTTTGAAGAATAATTTTATTCGCTGCGCTGCGCCCTCTCCCGCGGCTACGCGGCCGCCCTCTCCCGTAAACGGGAGAAAGAATAATCCCCTCTCCCACGTTAGTGGGAGAGGGCCGTCCCAAAGGGACGGGGAGAGGGCGCAGTGCAGCGTTCAAAACATTCGTTGCAAAATATTATTTTTATCGATGAAATGATGTTTTAAAGCACCCAGGGCATGCAGCACGATGAGAGCAGCCAGACTCCAGGCAATAAGCCCATGAATTTCAAACATCTTTTTAGCAACGTTTTCATTAAAGCCAATGAAAGGGCAGGGTAACATGATGCTGCCCAGGTGCGGCGGTCTTCCTGCGGCGGTTGCCATGATCCAGCCTGATAAAGGCATGGCCAATAAAGCAGCATATAATCCCAAATGAACAGCCCGTGCCAGATAGCGTTCGTATACTGGCATCGCTTCAGGATAGGCGGGTTTTATATTGACAAGTGACCATAACATAAAAAAAATGCCGATAAAGAAGATACTAACCCCTGTCAATTTATGCAGATTGACCACGGTTCCCAAAAGAGTTTTGGGGATAATATCGAAAATCGTGGCACAGAGGAGCATCCCGATAACGGCTGCCATGAGAATGCTATGCAATAACCGGGTGAGGCTTCCATAGCCCGTATTGGTGTTTTTCAATCCCATTTCTTCCTTAAAAAGGTTTCAATTTTAACGGCTTATCATACATGAAGAACAATCTTCAAAGATATCCTACGCATTACCCTCTTTTGCGTCAAGAGAGGCTTGAAAAAAGAGGATAGTGTCCCAATCTAAGTCTAAGCCTTTTAAGCGATAGGGGAGATGCAATGACAACAGCTACTGGAAAACAAACCCGCGGTTTTAAAGCCGAAGTCAAACAACTGTTAAAGTTGATGATAAATTCTCTTTACAGCAATAAAGAAATTTTTTTGCGTGAATTGATTTCTAACGCTTCTGATGCGGCTGATAAATTGCGGTTTACGGCTTTATCAAATTCTGAGATTTATGCAGGTGATAGTGATCTTCGCATCAAAATCACTGTCGATAAAGAGAGAAATACCCTAACTGTCTCTGATAACGGGATTGGCATGACGCTCACTGAAGCCGAAGACCATTTAGGCACTATTGCCAAATCGGGCACTAAAGAATTTTTAGAACATCTAAGCGGTGATCAGGCCAAAGACGCTCAAATGATTGGGCAATTTGGCGTAGGGTTTTATTCAGCTTTTATTGTCGCTGACAAAGTCACGGTTATTAGCCGTTCTGCTGCAGCCAATGCTGACGAAGCCGTTTCATGGGAATCGCAGGGGGATGGTGAATATACCGTGCAAATGGTTTCTAAACCGAGCCGCGGCACCGATGTTATCCTGCATTTAAAAGAGGATGAAAAAGAATTTCTAGAAGAATGGCGTCTTCGTTCTATTATCAAAAAATATTCCGATCATATTGCGACTCCCGTTGTCATGTTAAAAGAAAAAGAAAGTGATGAAAAAGAAGGTGAGGCCGTTAAAACATGTGAAGAAGAAACCGTGAATCAGGCTAAAGCCTTATGGACGCGCAATAAAAATGATATCAGCGATGAAGACTATAAACAGTTTTATAAGCATGTTTCCCATGATTTTGATGATCCTTTAGTGTGGTCACATAATCGGGTTGAAGGAAAATCGGAATATACCAGTCTGCTTTATATTCCTAAACATGCTCCTTTTGATTTATGGAACCGTGATGTTCCGCATGGATTAAAGCTCTATGTACAGCGGGTCTTCATTATGGATGATGCCAAGCAATTTTTGCCGCTTTATTTGCGTTTTATTAAAGGAATCGTTGATACGAATGATTTACCCCTGAACGTGTCGCGTGAGATCTTGCAAGGCGACAAACGGGTTGAAAATATGCGTAATGCCTTAACAAAACGGGCATTAGGAATGTTATCCAAATTGGCTGCTGAAGACAATGAAAAATACCAAACAGTCTGGAAAACGTTTGGAACGGTCATTAAAGAAGGAGTGGTGGAAGATTTTGCCAATCAAAAAGAAGTGGCAGCGTTGTTACGTTTTGCCTCAACCCACAATAACAGCGAAACTCAAACAACGAGCTTTGAAGACTATATTGGCCGCATGAAAAACAATCAGGATAAAATTTATTACATCACTGCCGATACCTATAATGCAGCAAAAAGCAGCCCGCATTTGGAAATCTTTAATCAAAAAGGCATCGAAGTTTTGCTGTTGACCGACAAGATTGATGAATGGGTTGCAGCGCATTTAACCGAGTTTAATGGCAAGAAATTGCAGTCTGTGGCTAAAGGCAGCCTAGATCTGGAAGATCAAAAAGATGAAGAAACCAAAAAAGCCGAAGAAGCGCAGGAAAAGACCTATGAAAGTATGTTAGCGCAAATTAAGAAAGTGTTGGACAATCGGATTAAAGAAGCGCGTTTAACACATCGCTTGACAACTTCACCGGCTTGTATTGTAGCTGATGAACACGATTTGGGCGGCCAAATGGAACGGATCTTGAAGGCAGCCGGGCAAGCGGTACCTGAAACCAAACCTGTTTTTGAAATCAATCCCGATCATGCCTTGATCCTGCGGCTGCGCGATGAGCAAGATGACAGCCGTTTTGCAGATTGGGCGCATATTTTATTGGACCAAGCTATTTTAGCAGAAGGCGGGGCTTTGGCAAATCCAGCGGACTTTGTAAAACGCTTGAATGGATTATTGTTGGCGTTAGCGAAATAGTGAAGCGAATTTTATTAGTAGTCCTAATACTCCTTATAATGGTTGTTATGGCTTATTGTTTTTATGCAAGTTGTTATCGATTTTATACCGGGCCTGTATCTGATCATTTTGACGGAAAACGCTTTTATAATCCGGACGGTGATCATATCCATTCAACGCTGGAAACACTAAAGTGGCGTATGACAAGCAAGCGCAGTCCATGGCCGCTGCATATTGACAATAAAGTGTATCCCATTCCTCCCCAACGGGTGGATGGCACTAACCTCACAGCAATTTTTATTGGCCATGCTACCGTATTGCTGCAAACAGAAGGTTTAAATATTCTCACTGATCCTATTTGGTCAGAGCGTGCAAGTCCCTTTAATTTTGCAGGGCCTAAGCGGGTACGTGCTCCGGGCATTTCATTGGTTAATTTACCTAAAATCGATATCATTTTAATTTCGCATAACCACTATGATCAACTCGATTTACCCACTCTTGCAGCCCTTTATAAACGAGATCATCCGCTGATTTTGGCAGGCCTTGGAGTCGATAAGCAAATTCGTAATGCTTATCCGGGTATTGATGTTCACCCTATGGATTGGAATGATCATGTTTTGCTTAAAAATAAGGTGGCAATTTATTTTGTACCTGCACAACATTGGTCAAAACGAACCTTATTTGATACCAATAAAACTTTATGGGGCGGTTTTGTGATTAAGCTGCCAGGCGGTAATATTTACTTTACAGGAGACAGCGGTTTTGGCAGCGGTGAGATTTTCAAAAAAGAGATCACGCGCTTTGCACCGATCCGTTTGGCTTTGCTGCCGATTGGCGCTTATGAACCGCGCTGGTTTATGAAAGAACATCATATGGATCCGGCAGAATCTGTCAAGGTTTTTAATATCATTCAAGCCCGGTATGCATTGGCTATCCATTTTGGCACTTTTCAATTAACTGATGAATCCCCTGAAGCACCCTTGGGTGCTTTAAAAGCAGCGCTTTTAGAAGCACGTATTAAGCTCAGCCGTTTTCGGGTTTTGGGTGAAGGAGAATCCTGGAATGTTCCTCCTGCTAATGACTTATGATAGGATAAAATAAAGTAGCGTAGAGGACAGGAGTGTTCTAATGCCCAAAATTGCTGCCATTCAAATGACAAGCACGGATAATGTTGATACCAATTTAGCTGTTGTATCGCGCTTGCTGGCACAAGCCGTTCAAAAAGGAGCCCAGTGCGTAGTGCTGCCTGAAAATGTGGCTTTTATGGGAAAAGGCGATAAAGACAAATTACAGATTGCCGAAACTTATGGTAAAGGCAAGATCCAAAGCTTTTTGAGTAATCAAGCGGCCCTGCACAAAGTGTGGCTCATTGCCGGCACAATCCCGATTAAAAGTAATGATCCTAATAAAGTCTTTGCAGCTTGCCTGGTTTATAATGCTGCAGGAGAGCTTGTTACGCGATATGACAAAATCCATTTGTTTGATGTCATTGTGAATAAGGGCAGTGAAATATACCGCGAGTCTGCCACTATACAAGCCGGTAATGATATTGTCACGCTCGAAACGCCCTTAGGCTGCCTGGGGCTTGCTGTTTGTTACGATATTCGTTTTCCAGAATTATTTCGAGCGATGTTATCTCATCAAGTCGATGTCTTTATTTTGCCTTCGGCTTTTACGCAAACAACCGGTAAAGTGCATTGGCAGCCTTTATTGCAAAGCCGCGCTATCGAAAATCTATCTTACGTCGTGGCTTCTGCTCAATGGGGGACTCATCCGGGAGGGCGCAAGACTTTTGGACACGCGATGATCGTTGACCCCTGGGGGAGTGTTGTAGAATGCCTTCCTGAAGGAGAGGGTGTGGTGTGTGCGGATATTGATCTTTCGCATTTACATGCGATCCGGGCAGATTTTCCTGCTTTAAAGCACAGGCGATTACGCTAATAAATAGTTTAATAGAGACTTGATATCATCAATAATTCGATCAGCTCCCCACGTTTTCATATTATCGTGAGCTTGATGATATCCATAACTCACTGCAATAGCTTGCATATTGGCTGCTTTAGCCGCTGTAATGTCAATGGAACTGTCTCCTACATAGACACAGTTTTCTGGTGCGATCTTTAATTGTTTAGCAGCATATAGCAATGGTTCAGGATTCGGTTTGGTATTCTGCACCGTATCTCCACACACAATACAATGAGCGCGTTCTGCTATTTTCAGTTTTTGCAGCAAGGGATGGGCGAATCGTTCTGATTTGCCGGTAACAATGCCCCAAGGATAGTGTTTGGCATCCAAAGCATCGAAGACTTCTACAACGCCGTCAAATAAGGCCGATTGTGTACCGAGTATTGCGGTATAATGTAATAACCCTTGCTCACGCAGTGTCAAAAATAGAGGATCTTGTTCTGAAATGCCGCTCAAGCGGGTAATAATTTTTCTAACCCCCAAACTGATCAAGGGACGAAAGTTTTCTACAGGATGAGTTTTGAAACCTTGTTCCTCGAATGCTTTGTTAAAGGCAATCGATAATTCCAATACCGTATCAACGAGTGTCCCATCTAAATCAAATAACCATGCTTGTATCGATTGCATATTGATCATCTTTCTTTTACGGCACAAATAAGGTAATTGATATCCAGGTTATCGCCTAGGCGGGCTTGGTTTGTAAGAGGATTATACTGTATTCCTGCCATGTGCTTCACTGATAAACCCGCTTCTCGTAACCATTGGCTTAAGTCGCCTGGACGGATAAAACGTTGATAATCGTGAGTGCCTTTAGGTAATAATTTTAATATATATTCTGCCCCAATCACTGCCCCTAGATATGCTTTTAAAGTACGGTTTATTGTAGATAAAAAGCAATAGCCGCCGGGAACAAGCAATTGGCTTAGTGTATGAAGTAATTGTTTGGGATCAGGTACATGTTCCAATAATTCCATACAGGTGATGACTTCAAAAGGCTTGGGGTGCGTTAACGCATACCCTTCAGCAGTCGCCCAATGATAATCAATAGATAAACCGCTTTCTTGTGCATGATGTTTTGCAACCCGGATAACTTCTTCGCTGGCATCACAAGCGGTAACCTCAGCCCCTGCCTCACTCAAGCTTTCGCTTAAGATCCCGCCTCCGCAGCCTGCATCAAAAACAGTCTTTCCACTCAAAGAGAGTTGATTAGTTATAAAAGCCAGCCGCGGCGGGTTGATAGCGTGCAAGGTCTTGGAGTTGCCGCTTTTATCCCACCACTGAGCAGCCAGACGGCTAAATTTGTTGACCTCAGCTGCATCAATATTATCCGTTTTCATCATTATCCACTTTTCTTTTCAATACTGTCCCCAGTATACCTAAATTTGAACATAAGTATTCGAATTTTCTTTAAAAAGCTGGTAAAATCGCCGTAGATTTAAGGGTTATATTGTACAATATATAGACAAATTTATACCCGAAGCGATTTGAATTTAGGTCCGGTGCCAATGCAGTCGACCAGCAGAGTGTATATGTTAATACATGAACAGCGAGACAAAGCGGCAACAAAGCCTCCGTTCAAAGCACGAAGGGATCTTGTTGGAGTCAAATAAAGTCCATGACTGAACTAGCCTCACTTGCCACTGAAGTTGTTCCCGTCAATATTGAAGACGAGTTACGTCAATCCTATCTTGATTATGCCATGAGCGTCATTGTAGGCCGCGCGTTGCCCGATGTGCGCGATGGCTTAAAGCCTGTGCATCGCAGGGCCTTGTTTGCCATGTATGAACTGAAGAATGAATGGAACAAACCCTATAAAAAGTCAGCCCGCGTGGTGGGTGATGTGATTGGTAAATACCATCCGCACGGTGAAACTGCGGTTTATGACACTATCGTACGGATGGCGCAGCCTTTTTCAATGCGTTATTTATTGGTAGACGGGCAGGGTAACTTTGGCTCTGTTGACGGCGACCCGCCGGCCGCAATGCGTTACACTGAAATTCGCATGTCTCGTCTTGCACACAGTTTATTAGCCGATCTGGATAAAGAAACGGTTGATTTCGTGCCAAACTATGACGGCAGCGAAATGATGCCTGCTGTTTTACCCACGCAGGTGCCCAATTTATTGGTCAACGGTTCTTCCGGTATTGCTGTGGGGATGGCAACCAATATTCCGCCGCATAATTTAAGCGAAGTTATCAATGCCTGTTTGGCTTTGATAGACAACCCTGATTTGTCTTTACAAGAATTGATGACTTATATTCCCGGCCCTGATTTTCCAACGCAAGCGATGATTAATGGCCGCGCAGGGATTTTAGAAGCCTATCGTACAGGCCGTGGTTCTATTCTCATGCGTGCGCGGGCTGAAATAGAAACCCAGGAAAAAACAGGTAAGCAGGCGATTATTGTGACTGAGCTGCCTTATCAAGTGAATAAAGCCCGTTTGATCGAAAAAATTGCGGAACTGATTAAACTTAAGAAAATAGACGGTATCAGTGAATTGCGAGATGAATCGGACAAAGACGGCATGCGTATTTTTATTGGATTACGCAAAGGTGAATCCGCCGAAGTGCTGTTAAATAATTTATACTCACAGACCCAATTGCAAACCTCTTTTGGCATCAATATGGTGGCATTGGTTCACGGTCAACCGAGGACATTAACCTTAAAACAAATCCTGGAAGCTTTTATTTCTCATCGGCGCGAAGTTGTTACCCGCCGAACGATTTATGAATTAACCAAAGCCAAAGAACGCGTGCATTTATTAGAAGGATTAGGGATTGCACTGGCGAATATCGATCACATTATCCGTCTTATCAAAGCCAGCAAAACGCCTGCAGAGGCCAAAACAGAATTGTTGGCCCAAGAGTGGGAACCGGGCTTTATATTACAAATGTTATCTAAAACAGAACGGGATTTAAGCCGTCCTCAAACATTAGCGCCGGAATATGGTCTGCAAAAAGAAGGTAACAGTTATCGTCTGTCACCTGAACAAGCTCAGGCTATCCTGGAATTACGGCTGCACCGTTTAACAGCATTGGAACAAGACAAGATAATCGAAGAATATCAATCTATTCTCATTAATATTCGCGATTATCTGCAAATTTTAAGTGATCCTGACAAACTTATGCAAGTTATTCGCACTGAATTAATGGAGATCAAAAATCAGTTTGGCGATAAACGTGCTACTGAAATCATTGATTCTCAGCAAGATTTAACAACGGAAGATTTAATTAATGAAGAAGATGTGGTAGTAACCTTGTCTCAAGCCGGTTATATCAAAACACAATCACTCGATAATTACACTGCGCAAAAGCGGGGCGGGCGCGGCAAAGCGGCAACCACAATGCGCGATGAAGATTTTGTGCAGCGTCTTTTGATCGCCAATACACACGATACGATTTTATGTTTTTCCAATATGGGCAAACTGTATTGGCTTAAAGTCTATCAATTACCACAAGCAAGCCGTACTTCACGCGGAAAACCCATCGTAAACTTATTGCCCTTATCATCGGATGAGCGGATCACCACCATTTTACCCGTGCGTGAATACAGTGAAGATCACTTTGTGTTCATGGCGACAGCTCAAGGTACGGTTAAGAAAACCCCTTTAAATTTATTTTCTCATCCGAGAACAAGCGGCATCATTGCGCTCGGTTTAAATGAAGGCGATCATTTAATTGGCGCTGAACTTACCGATGGAAAGCACGACATCATGTTATTCAGCGATGCGGGCAAAGTTATTCGTTTTTCAGAAGCAAAAGTCCGCGCTATGGGCAGGGGTGCAACCGGAGTGCGCGGTATGGCGTTGCAAGCCGATCAACGTGTGATTTCACTGGTAGTAGTACAAGAAGGCGCTGTGGCTATTTTGACAGCCACTGAAAATGGTTATGGCAAACGTACTGCTATCGAAGAATACCGTCAGACAGGCCGCGGCGGTCAGGGGGTGATTTCAATTCAAGTCACTGAGCGCAATGGCCGTGTGGTCAGTGCTGCGCAAGTGCTGGAAAGCGATGAAGTGATGCTCATTACCGATGGCGGTACTTTAGTGCGTACACGCGTTGCTGAAATTTCTCAAATTGGCCGTAATACTCAAGGGGTTCGCTTGATTAACTTAAGCAAGGGCGAACGCTTGGTGGAAGTTCAGCGGATTGCTGATTTGGGCAGCGAAGAAGCTATTTTGGGCAGCGAAGAAAATGAATGAAGGGTCAACACTATACGATAGCCCCATGTAATGTGCTAACAGGTTCTTTTATTTGTCCGCCGGACAAATCCATTTCACATCGTGCTGCTATCTTAGCCGCTATTGCTACTGGTAAAAGCACGCTTCATCATTTTTTATTTTCAGAAGATTGTCTTGCCACCTTACAGTGTTTAAGGCAATTAGGTGTTGAGATCGCACTCTTCAAAGAAAGCAATACGGTTGTTATTGAGGGCGTTGGGTTACAAGGCTTACGTGAAAGTCAGACGCCGCTCCATTGCGGTAATTCAGGCACGACAATACGTTTGTTAAGCGGTATTTTGGCAGCGCAACCGTTTAGCAGTACGTTAATGGGTGATGAAAGTTTATCTCAACGTCCTATGGGGCGAGTGACCTTGCCGCTTAAGCAGATGGGTGCTGAAATCAAAACACAATCACCTGATTACCGCGCGCCTATAGAAATATTACCCCTCAAAAAAGCGTTGTCAGCTATTCATTATGCGGTTCCTGTTGCGAGTGCTCAAGTTCAAGCAAGTCTTTTGTTCGCAGGGTTATATGCCAGCGGCACTACAAAAGTCACTGTGCCTTCAGTGGTGCGAGATCACAGTTTACATTTATTGCGGCAATTTGGGGCAGATATTTCCCAAGACGCATTAACGGTTTCCATCACGCCAGCAGAAAAACTCAATGCGCAAACACTTTGGATTCCAGGAGATCTCTCATCAGCTGCTTTTTTCATCGTAGGGGCTTTAATTGCAAAAGAAGGCTGTCTTAGTATAAAACAAGTCGGGATTAATCCCACACGCTCAGGTATTTTGACATTATTACAAAAAATGGGAGCCGATTTGCTGATTCAAAATCAGCAACAAATTGCAGGAGAATGGATTGCTGATATTCACGTGAAATCCGCTGCCCTTCACGGCATTGAGATTAACCCTCGCGATGTTTCACTGTGTATCGATGAATTACCTTTATTGCTATTAGCAGCAAGCTGTGCTGAGGGTCGTACCACATTGCGCGGGGCTCAAGAATTACGGGTTAAAGAAAGCGATCGCCTGCACGCGATGGCAGTGGGGTTACGCACCCTGGGTGTTTCCCTTGAATTATATGAAGATGGTATGATTATCCACGGCCTGTCAAAGTCCTTATTTGAAGGAGGCTTTATCGACAGCTTTCACGATCATCGTATTGCGATGACATTTATTATGGCTTCACGGCGTTCAAAGCAGCCAATTACAGTGAGTGATTGTGATTATATTGCGACTTCTTTTCCTCATTTTTTTACGTTGGCACAACAAATGGGGTTTGAAGTAAGCACTAACGAGGAGTCAATATTGAGCAATGAATGAACAAATCCCCGTCATTACCATCGATGGCCCTGGTGCTACAGGAAAGGGCACTATTTGTCGTTTGCTGGCAAAATGGCTTGGCTGGCATATGCTGGACAGCGGTTTATTATACCGGGCATTGGGCTTTGCGGCTTTAGCAGAAAAGATTTCGCTGGGAGACGAAAAAGCCCTGACTGCCTTGGCGGTTCATCTCCCGGTTGAATGCCATTGTGATGACCCGAATGCACAAACGTATATTCTTCTCGATAAACAGGATATTACAGCCGCATTACACAGTTCGGAGGTAAGTTCAGCGGCTTCTCAAGTGGGTGCGCATCCGCTGGTGCGAGAAGCTTTATTAGCAAGGCAGCGGGCCTTTTTACAAGCCCCCGGTTTAGTGACTGATGGGCGTGATATGGGAACCGTGGTTTTCCCCCATGCTCCGTTGAAGCTTTATCTCGATGCAGCGCTTGCTATCCGTGCGAAACGCCGCTTTGATCAGTTGAAAGAACAAGCTATTAATGCTAGTCTTCCTCGCCTTCTCGCGGAACTTGAAGCACGGGATACACGTGATAAGAACCGCCGGGTTGCGCCGCTTTTGGCAGCCGTGGATGCTATTCATATCGATACTTCTACATTGACGAAAAAAGCGGTATTAGAGAGGATTGAAGCTCATATTAAAGACCATTTTCCACAATGGCTTCCACCCTCATAAAAGATAAAAGGGGAATTGTCATTAAGGCAGTTCGAGTATTAACTAACAGATATTGGTAATTAACATTATGAATCAGACTTTAGACCATCATACAACAGAGAGTTTTGCAGAATTATTTGAATCGACTTGTGCCCACAATATGCGTTCCGGTGATATCGTCAGAGGCAGGATTGTGCATATTGGCAGCGATTGGGTCACTGTCAGCGGCGGTGCGATGAAATCAGAAGGCTTGGTGCCGATAGAACAATTTCGTGATGATAAAGGTGAAATCACTATTAAAGTAGGTGATGAAATTATTGTCGCGGTTGAAACTTTTGAAGATGGTTTTGGTGAAACCCGTATGTCTCGGGAACGCGCCAAACGCGCTGAATCCTGGGAATTTTTGCAAACAGCTCACGAAACAAGCAAAACTGTGTTAGGGATTATCAGCGGTAAAGTCAAAGGCGGTTTTACAGTCGAATTAAACGGCGTACGCGCCTTTTTACCAGGCTCTTTAGTGGATGTGCGTCCGGTACGTGATACGGGCTACCTTGAAGGAAAAGAACTTGAATTTAAGGTGATTAAAATCGATCGCAAGCGCAATAACGTGGTCGTATCCCGCCGTTCGGTTATGGAAAAAGAAAACTCAGCAGAACGCGAAGCCTTGTTACAAAACATTGAAGAAGGTCAGGAAGTCAAAGGTATCGTCAAGAATCTCACAGATTACGGTGCTTTTATCGATCTGGGCGGTATCGACGGCTTGCTCCATATTACCGATATGTCCTGGAAACGCATTAAACACCCTAGCGAAATCATTGCAGTAGGTGAGGAACTTTTGGTAAAAGTATTACGTTTTGACAAAGAGCGCTCCCGTGTTTCTTTGGGGCTTAAACAATTGGGTAATGATCCGTGGGAAGAAGTTATTCGTCGTTATCCTCTCAATACCCGTTTGCGCGGCACGGTCACCAATGTCACTGATTACGGCTGTTTCGTTGAAATCGAAGACGGCGTTGAAGGTTTGGTACACATGTCAGAAATGGATTGGACTAACAAAAACATTCATCCCAATAAAGTGGTACAATTAGGAATGGAAGTCGAAGTGATGGTGTTGGAAATCGATGAAGAACGCCGCCGTATTTCACTGGGGCTTAAACAATGTAAAGAAAATCCATGGGATGCTTTTGCCAATGTTCATCAAGTCAATGAGCGTATTAAAGGGCAAATTAAATCGATTACAGACTTTGGGATCTTTATTGGTCTGGAAGGCAATATTGACGGATTAGTTCACTTATCTGATATTTCCTGGGAAGAAGCTGGTGAACAAGCCGTTCGCCAATACAAACGCGGACAAGAAATAGAAGCGGTGATTTTGGCCATCGATCCGGAACGCGAACGCATTTCCTTAGGCATTAAGCAATTAAACGAAGATGCTTTTACGGTTTATACTGGTCAAAATCCTAAAGGCAGTATTGTGACGGGTAAAGTGGTTGAGCTCGATACTAAACATGCCATGATTGCTTTAGCTGAGGGAATAACAGGCAAGCTGCGTTCAACGGAGATCGATCGTGAAAAAGTCGAAGACGTTCGCATGGTCCTCACGATGGGTGAAAGTGTTGAAGCCAAGATCATGAATATCGATAAGAAAAACCGTGAAATTACCTTATCAGTTAAGGCAAAAGATATTCAGGAAGAAGCAAATGCCATCAAGGAATATACCAATAAGACCAAGGCAGCAGCGGCTGCAACAGGAACAACATTGGGTGACTTGCTAAAAGAGCAAATTAAGGGATCCGATAATACTGAGGAATAGCATCTTTAAGCTCCCCTTTGAAAAAAGGGGAAGGCGCGCGTGATAACGCGTAACAGGGGGGATTTAAGAGCACGATGCTTCTTAAAATCCCCCCGCCACGGCTAACGCCGTGGCGACCCCCTTTTTCAAAGGGGGGTAAAAAAGCCGAAAGTTGAGGTAAATCTATGCGCCTTATCACACCTGTCTTTTTTATCCTGGTTATCTTAGTCGGCGCTACCTTTGCCTGCCTTAATGCAGCGCCAGTTGACATTCATTACTATGTGGGGACTGCTTCTGTGCCCTTGTCTTTACTCTTAGTGTTTAGCTTTGCTATCGGCATATTGATTGGTTTTTTTATGGGTTTTGTTCTTTATTGGCGGGCACGCTGTAAGAATCGCCGCTTAAATAAACGTATCAAGCTCGCCGAAAAAGAAATCAATAACATTCGTTCGATACCGCTAAAGGAAGATCGCTAGTGATTGCAACGGATATCGCTTTATTATTATTGCCTATTGCCGCTTTTTCAGGCTGGTGTGCTTCCCGTGTTGCTGAACAAAAGCGTCGGGAAATTTCTTCTTTGTCCCGTTTTCCGCGTGATTATTTCGTTGGATTAAATTTTTTATTAAACGAACAACCTGATAAAGCGGTTGATGTCTTTGTCAAAATGCTGGAAGTTGATAGTGATACGGTTGAAACTCATTTAGCATTAGGTTCGTTGTTTCGGCGCCGGGGTGAAGTTGAACGTGCGATACGTATTCATCAAAACCTGATTGCACGGCCTAACTTAAGCCGGGAAATGCACGCCCAATCATTACTGGAATTAGGACAAGATTATTTTGCAGCAGGGGTGTTTGACAGAGCTGAACGTATTTTTCAAGAAGTAGTAGAATCAGGCGAACACATTGTATCCAGCTTACGTTTTCTCCTGGATATTTATCAACAAGAAAAAAGCTGGAAAGAAGCAGTTGAAACAGCCGAGCGTTTGGAATCGGCAACAGGCGAATTAATGTCGATGCAAATAGCGCATTATTATTGTGAGTTGGCGCAAGAGCACATCAATAACGCCAAAGCATTTCAAGCTGAGATGAGGCGTCCGCGTAGCCGAGTAGCTCAGTGTATAAATGAATACATGAGCAACGAGGCAAACGGACAACAAAGTATCAGCTTGAAAGGCGAAGGCGGGCATGTGAATGAAGCGTATCGCTGCTTACGTAAAGCATTGTCTATTGATAAAGCGTCTGCCCGTGCCAGTATGTTGCTAGGCCAATTGGAAGAACAGAGCGAACGGTATAAACCAGCAATACGTTATTTTAAAGAAGCTATCGAGCAAGATCCCGATCTCTTAATGGAAGTATTGCTGCCGCTCGAACGCTGCCACGCTGCCCTTGATATGAAAGATGAATTTATGCGTTATCTTTATGAATGTTTGGCTACTTATCCGCGGATCTCGATCATATTACTGTTAGCCGATCGCATTGCAACAGCGCAGGGTGAGCGCCGAGCGGCTGATTTTATCGTTGAACAGTTAAGACAATATCCCTCTATTCGTGGTTTGCACCGCTTGATTCAATTGCATATTCATAATGCCGATAATGATGCACGGGGAAATCTGGAAATCCTGGAATATTTGACTGCAAAACTTCTCGAAAATAAGCCTGTTTATCGTTGCGGCCACTGTGGTTTTGCCGCCAAAAGTCTGCATTGGCTTTGCCCCGGCTGCCGGCGCTGGTCAACGATTAAGCCTATTCATGGATTAGAGGGAGATTAGGAGCCTTTATGCAGCATTTACCTGATGAACCGCGATTAATTATTGCTTTGGATTATCCCGATGAAAAAGCTGCATTAGCATTTCTAACGCATTGCAGCCCGTTGGAATGCCGTCTCAAAATAGGCCATGAATTATTTACACAAGCAGGCCCTCATTTCATAAAAACACTACAAAAAAAGGGATTTGAAATATTTCTTGATTTAAAATATCACGATATTCCTAATACAGTCGCAGCCAGTGTATTACGGGCTGCTGAATTGGGTGTATGGATGGTAAATCTACATTGTTTAGGTGGCAGTGAGATGTTATTGGCTGCGTGCGAAGCTTTAGACAAAATCACAGGCAAAAAACCCTTGTTAATAGGAGTTACTGTCTTAACAAGCCATACCCAAAGTACTTTGCAGCAAATGGGTTTGCTTGGCAGTGTGGAAGATAACGTATTACGTTTAGCCAAAATGGCACAAGCAGCTAATCTGGATGGCGTTGTTTGCTCCGCCCAGGAAGCGAGTTTATTGCGGGAGGCAAATGGTGAAAACTTTTGTTTAGTGTGTCCGGGTATTCGCTTAACCCCTAATCTGGATGATCAAAAACGGGTGTTGACCCCTAGAGAAGCTATTGCCAATGGCGCAGACTATCTCGTGGTAGGGCGCCCCATTACAAACGCTCTTCATCCTAAAACCCTTATTGAGGCTATTAAAACGGATATTCTTAAAGCTGCCTAATTCCTGAATTTCTTACATTTTCATCAAATTACTTGATTTTTGGGTTGCTTTTAGGTTTTAATAATCTCCTAATGAATGCGCCTTTGCATTCAGTTATAAAGGAGAAAACCATGAAGTTAAGGGCAATCGTAAAATACCAGGCGATAGGGGTACTTGCGTTTTGCATCGCGAGCTATGGAGTCATAACGCATGCCAAAACGGCAAAAACCAGTGGATCCACTTCAACTGAGCAATCAGCAGAAGTTCAAAGTACAGCGCATTATCCTGTGAATATTAATGAAGCGGATGCAGAGACCTTAGCGGCTTTACCCGGTATCGGTACGAGTCGGGCAAAAGCTATTATTAGCTATCGCGAAGAACACGGCACATTCAAAAAAGTTGAAGAATTAGCCAATGTGCGCGGGATCAGTGATGCTTATATAGAAAAAAATAAAGCGTTTCTGAAAGTGAATTAACCATTTCACCCTCACTGTCTATACTCAAAGCATTTCAAGCTGTGGCGAGGCGTCCGTGAAGGCGAGCAGCTTCGTTCCTAAATTGAATACATGAACAGCGAGACAAGCGGACAACAAAGTCACAGCTTGAAAGGCGAAAGGTATATTGGGGTAGACAATGGTGTCTACCTCTAGGGGAAGTATTATCTCTGTGGTATGATGCCACTTGCTTGTCCCGAGGCCAGGTAGAATCAACAATGAATGAGCGTATTTTAATCAGCGGTACGGCGGTGCATACGCCGCCTTATAAGATCACAAATGATGACCTCGTGGCATCTTTTAATGCCTATGTAAATTCGTTTAATCAAACCCATGCGAAAGCCATCGCAAATGGCACGCGGCAAGCTCTTCAAGAATCCAGTTCCGCTTTTATTGAGAAAGCATCGGGGATCAAACAACGTTATGTGATTGAACGCTCTGGGGTCTTGGATATACAGCATATGCACCCCTTATTGAGAAAGCGCTCTGATGAGGAGTTGTCTATTCAATGTGAATTAGCATTGCCTGCGTGCCAAAAAGCCATGAAAGCTGCGGGTAAAGAACCTTCTGATATAGATACGGTTATTTTATCAGCTTCGATGCTGCAGCGCGCTTATCCTGCTATGGCTATTGAGCTTCAAAATGCATTGGGGATAAAGGGTTTTGCCTTCGATATGAGTATGGCGTGTTCTGCAGCAACTTTTGCTATTGAAATGGCAGCGGCATTGATTGCTAAAGGCTCTTCGCGCTGTGTATTGGTAGTTAATCCTGAGATCCCCAGTTCTTTTATCAATTTTCGTGATAGGGACAGCCACTTTATTATAGGGGATGTTGCAACAGCGCTTATCGTTGAAACTGAGGCGAGTTGTACCTATGCGCATGCGTACGAGATTGTAGATACGAAGCTTTATACTGAATTTTCTAATAATATTCGTAATAACTTTGGCTGTATGACGCGATTGGAAGAGAGAAGTTGTGAAGAACCTGATCAATATTTTTATCAGCAAGGCCGTAAAGTCTTTAAAGAAGTGAGCGTAACGGCCAGCAATATGATTTTAGATCATCTGGCAGCAAATGAAATTTCACCTCATCAATTAAAGCGTCTTTGGTTGCATCAAGCCAATGGCAATATGAATCATTTAATTGCAAGCAAGATTTTAGGGCATGATCCGATACCGACTGAAGCGCCTGTTATTCTGGATGAATATGCCAATACTGCATCAGCAGGGTCAATTGTCGTGTTTAATAAATTTCATCAGGATTTGCACTCAGGCGATTTAGGGATCTTATGTTCCTTTGGGGCAGGATATTCAATAGGGAATTTGATTTTGCGTAAGCGCTGAAATCCCCCTGCCGCACGTGTTAGCACGGGCGCCTTCTCCCTACGTGCGGGAGGGGAAAACAAGCGGATTTCGCTTTAAATTCCCCTCTCTCGCCCAAGCGGGAGAGGGCCGCGCCTTTAAGGCGCGGGGAGAGGTAAGCGCGCAGGCAGCGCTGACATACTCCGTACATTAAAATTAATTCAGGCAAACAACAACGAGGTTTGCCTATGCGTAACGCTTTTACGCTCATCGAAGTACTCATCGCGCTCTTGCTGCTTAGTATCGGATTATTAGGGCTTTTATCTGCCTCTAGCGCAGCGTTACGTACCACCCAAAATGCCTTCTATACAGCTATAGCCGCACAGCAATTGCAAAATCTTCAATCCGAATTACGGATTTCGCATCCTGCTTTTTATGCCCCTTTGATCTCTCAATGGAATAAAGAAAATAGCGCTTTTTTACCCTTGGGCAAGGGTACATTAAAACGAAATAGCGATAGTATGCACCTCGAATTACAGTGGGAAAATCCAGAGAAAATCTATCGGCGATCATTACAGATGAGTGAGCGGTGAGATGTTTTCAAACATTTTTCAACATCAAAGAGGCTTTAACTTAATAGAATTACTGATGGTTTGTGCTGTCAGCGGGTTTTTATTACTGATGTTAGGAAACACTTTAATCACACAATATAAGACAGCACGCTGGCAGCAAGCCATATCAGAATTACAAGAAAACGGCCGTTTTGCAAGTTTTTTATTAAAAGAGGGCATAAAAGAAGCTGGGTATAGCGGCTGTGGAAGAATAGAAAATTTATTGCAATTAACCAATCAAAGTTCTGTACCGTTCGATGAAAATAATATTATTCGAGGTTATGAAGCGGTTGGTAATCAATGGCAGCCGGCATTATCTTCACGGTTACCGCGCACTATACTCAAAGGCAGTGATGTCATCGAAATCAATCAAGCTGAAGATAGCGGCCGATTTCTAGCAGCAGATATGGTTGATGCTCGTAAATTATCCATTGAAAGTCCTGATCAAATTAAACCTAACGATCGCTTAATGGTATCAACTTGTCAATATGCGGATATAATAGAAGTAGAAAGTGTTGTTTCACAAGGGCATAATCAATATAAAGTCATTCCCAAAGCCTCTTTATCCCGGCTTTATTCAAAAAATGCTTTTGTGGGTAAAATGGTTCAAGTCTTTTTTTACATTGCAGATACCAAGCGTAAAAATGAGCAGGGGAAAGCAATTTATGCTTTATATACGCTTGATAAAAACAACTATAATACAGAGTTGGTAGAAGGGATTTCAGCGATGAAAATCCGCTATGGCTGGAGGCAGCGAGCTCCTTCGGCTGATTCTATTTTACGTTATGCTACCGCTTCTGTTATTGATAATCAAAAAAAATGGCCATCCGTAATAGCGGTTAAGATTGATCTTTTAGTGAATTCAATCGAATCTTTACCTGACTATAGAAGTCACTATCAATTTTCCGATAAAAACTCCAGTGAAAAAAATGACAGTTTTCATAAAAGCTGGCCTGTGGCTATCAATTTACAAGAAAGGAGCTCTTTATGCAGCAAGGTTTTGTGTTAGCTACCGCTTTATTATTAGTGATGTTGTTAGCTTTAATTGCATTGTCTTTATTTGAACGAAGCCTTTTAGAAGGGCGTATGAGTGAGGGACTCTTAGATCATTATCAACGAGAGGCTGCAATAATGGCCGGTATCGATGCAGGTATTAAAGCTATTGTGGCACAAAAAAGTGACTTAAGATGCTGGTATGCACATCCTTTTTTTCCTGCAGTGACAGAGCAAAGCCCCGGGTGGTGGGAATCATCCGCTACTTGCCAGGGAAAACTTGCTGAAATCCCGTATCGATTTGTAATAGAGCTTGTTAATGATGATAAGGATTGTTTACAATACCTTCAAGTGACGAGCTATCTTCCTTCTGTTGGGGGTCAATGGGAGCGATCAACCCTCTTGCGAGTTGATACACAAGAGATCCTGCAGCATACCTGTGCATTACGTCTGGATGAGGAAGATTTTGTAAGCCATTTAAAAAAGTCCTTATTCTTGTTGAGTACCCACGCTATATACTCATAGCGATTTAAATTACTGAGAAATACCAAGATGTCTGTACAAAAACCCGCTCTATGTAGTGTATTCCAGATCGTTTTCTTATTAGCCCCCATGGTCATGGCATTACCTTTGGCTATGGATATCTATATTCCTGCAGTGCCCCATATGGCCGATGTATTTCATGTTTCAGCCGCTACCATGCAGCTGACATTGACTTTATTCATGTTGACCGCTGGTTTGATGCAATTGCTGATAGGACCTCTTTCTGATCACTTTGGCCGCAAACCCACGGGATTAGTCGTGATTTTTATTTTTGCCATCGGCTGTATTTTATGTGCTTTATCAACCAGCGCACCTTTGTTAATTATTTTTCGTGCCATACAGGCAATAGGGTGCTGCGGCATGATGGTAGTAGGCTCAGCTGTCGTGCGCGATTTGTTTCACGGAGAAAAAAGCGCTAAAGTCTACAGCTTTTTAAATGGGATCATTGCTTTTTCACCGATGTTTGCGCCTTTTATAGGAAGTTATTTAGACATTCATTTTAATTGGCCATCGACTTTTTTATTTTTATTGATTATTGCCTTGTGGGCAGGATTTTCCATAGGTATTTATTTGCCAGAAACTGTAGTAAAGAAACAACCTGTTAAGAGCGAACAGCAAAAATCTAGCGTGAATAAACTGATGGCACTTTTTAATGAATACAGGTTGATTTTTATCAACAAGATTTTTTTGCCCTATACGATAACAACCGCAATAGGCCTCTCTTATCTTTATTTATTTTGCTCTATTTCTCCTTATGTCATTATTCGTTTATTACATTTACCCGAAGAACATTATGGTTTTTATTTTGCTTTTATGGGCATTTCTATCTTTATCGGGAGTTTTATAGCCACTTGGCTGGTAGAAAGAATGGGTATTTTTGCTACCGTCTTAACAGGTCTTTTCTTATCGCTAGCAGGCGGTCTCATCATGCTTTGCTGGTTTTATATGACAGGGCTAACTGTCAATAATTTTATTTGGCCCATGTTATTGATTGGTTTAGGCGCTACTTGTTGTATGGGAGCGGGCAGTGGCGGCGCGATGGAACCTTTTGGTGAGAATGCAGGCGCTGCTTCAGCCTTGGGAGGCGCTATACGTTTCATGTTTGCAAGTCTTGCTGGGGCAATAGCTATTCGGGAGGGGATCAGCTCTACTTTGCCGCTGGCAGTACCGGTTGTTTTATTTAGTATGATAGGTATTATTATGTTTTTTAGCATGCGCAAAACGCTTAGCTTTCGCCTAAGAACCGCGCATAGGAGAATAGAGTTTTAGCGTTTAGTGTTTAATAATCACCAGAGTGCCGTCACTTACCTGTTGATAGACAGCTTGCATATCTTGATTTCGCAGGGCAATACAACCGTCAGTCCAGTTTTTACCGTCTAAACGGCGATTCCAGGAAGCACCTCGGGGAAACCCATGGATTTCAATACTGTCGCCCGGTTGGACCCCTAATTGCTCTGCACGCTTTCGATCAGTTTTATTGGGATAAGAAATTCCCAAGGCGGCAGTATAATGGGTTTTACGGGTATGAAAAGTCACTTGATATTGCCCTTCGGGAGTACGGCTGTCTCCCTCGCTGCGTTTGGGTTCAACGGGATTGCGGCCTAGCATGATGGGATATTCTTTTAATACTTTGCCATCTTTATATAAGGCTAATTGACGTTTACTTTTGGTAATAACGATTTTATCTGCTATAGCAGATTTTTTTTCAGTGATACCATCGGCAACGACAGGCGTTGTCAGCGTGAAAGCACTTAGCATACAAAGTAGAGAAACAGTCTGTTTGCATAACATGATCTGTACCTTTCTAAGGACTGGAAAGCTCTTAAATTTAACATTTTTTGAGCAATTTGGCAAGGTCTTTCGTAAGGGTATGAAAGAAATAAACTTTTTCAATTATTCATTAATGATCCCATGCGGCACATGCGCCGTTGCAACATGCTGCCTGCCTGATTCACAATGAATGGGTTGATCATCAAAGAAAAAATCGGCCCCAAAGGCATTTAAAAATTCTCCTTTATTTAAGCCGCCTAAAAATAAAGCCTCGTCTATCCGGATCCCCCACGCTCGTAACGTTTTGATAACCCGTTCGTGTGCAGGCGCTGATCGGGCAGTTACTAAAGCAGTACGAATAGGGCAGGCTTCAATCTTAAAGAGCGATTGGATATGGTGTAAAGCCGATAAAAACCCTTTAAAAGGACCTGCATTTAAAGGCTGGTTAGCTGATTTTTTTTCATATTCAATAAAGGCTTCTAACCCTTCTTTTTGAAAGATTTGTTCGGATTCATCCGAAAATAAAACGGCGTCGCCGTCAAAAGCAATACGAATTTCAGGATATTTGCTTTCAGTGATGGAATGAGAGGGTAAAATGGTTGCCGCTGCAACACCCGCGGCCAAAGCGTGGGTAACATCTTCGCGGTGGGCTGAAAGAAATAAATCAGCTTTAAAAGCGCTGATGTATTGGTAAGGGCTTTGTCCATTGCTAAAAGCAGCCCGGACAATGTTCAAGCCATAATGTTCAATATTATTAAAAATACGTAAACCCGTATCAGCACTGTTACGGGAGACTAAAATTACTTCGACTAACGGTTGATTGGTGTCAGGATGCTTTAAATTTACCAATTTCTTGACAAGAGGAAAAGCAACTCCCGGTTCCAATACTTCAGTCTCATTATGGATCTGAAATTGCTGGTATGCTTTTAATCCTTCTGTTTCATAAATTTCATGGCTTTGGCTTAAATCAAATAAAGCTCGTGAAGAAATACCAATGACTAATTGATCACTTGTTTCTATTGGCATAATAAGAACCTCTTAAATATTGCCTCTTTAAAAAGGGATTGTGAAGTAAGTCACTGGATCCTGGAAAATTCCTCGGCTGTGCCTCGGAATTTCCGGGATCCATGTATTTATGCAACAACCCCTATAAACCTAAATTTCTTCCAGTTCCGCTAATCTCATCAAACGGTTTTCCAATACAGCTGTTGAAGTTGTTTTAGAAGGGTTTTTTGATGGTTTAATCAAAGTGTTTTTATCAAAAAACGGGAAAAATCGGCTTAATAAACTATTTTCTACTGGTAATTTTAAGCTATTATCCTCATCACATTCAACACTGCCCATTAAATGTAATGCTTCTTTAGCACGTGTGACACCCACATACAACAAACGCCTCACTTCTAAATCCTGCTTTAATTGTTCTTGCTGCTTCAAATGTTGATAAGTGATTTCTTTGCCATTATGAGCAGCATGGATAGGGGCTAGCAGCAATTGTTCGCTTAAATTGTCTGCCTGATAATGTTCAAAACGAAGAAGGGGATCAGTGTCTTTTGCTGGGGTTTTTTCCAAATAAGGCAAAATCACGATATCAAACTCCAGCCCTTTGGCTTTATGTAAAGTCATGATCTGCAATCGCGTTGATTCCTGGGAAGGCGTTTCTACATAAAGTGAGGCTAAAGCCGATTCAAAAGCGGCTCTATCAAGCAATGTACCTGCTGCTTCATGAGCGGCTAATAAATCAAAAAAAGCCCTCGATTGCGTGATAACAGCCGATTCTTGATAACAAATAGGCCCTCCTAAACCTTGCCAAATGCCTTCAACCATTAAATGCAGCGGTTTTTGATAGCGCGCTTTCCACCAAGCCGCTAATATTCTAGTGGTTTTTAAAAAATGCGGTTTGTTTTTAAAATCTTCAGAAGCTTTTTGAAGACAATCCCAGATCAACTCATTTTTATCTTCTCTTTCAATGAGATCACTTAACTCAATAAGCGAGAAGCCGCAAAAAGGGGCTCGTAAAAAGCCTATCCACGCTGTTCTGTCAGCAAGATGGGTGATTGCATACGTCAGATTTAATAAATCCTGAATGACACGCTGCTCATGAAAATGCTCAATTTCCACCGCGGAGAAAGGGATCTGCGCTTCACGCAGGCGCGGCAAGATATTCTTGAGATGAGAACGCGAGCGAACTAAAATGGCAATGCTCTTATTATTGGGCTTTTGATGAAGTTCCTGAAGCAGCTCTGTCAACACTTGCGTTTGGAAATCTTGATGGGGTTCAGCGGCGATGAGGTGTGTTTTGACAAGCGCAGCGGTATTTTTTTCATTAGCCGCTATAGAAGCCGCATAAGCAATAGCGCCGATACGTTTATTTTCAAAAGCGGGAAACAAAGTTTCAAAGATTTGATTGACCCACTCAATAATGAGCGGATCACTTCTAAAATTAGATTTTAATTGTAAATAATGCAAAGGAATACTGCCGATACCTTCTTCTTTGGCTTTTAAAAATAAACCCACTTCTGCCTGCCGAAACCGATAGATTGACTGCATGGGATCGCCTACGAGAAACACTGTTTTTCCATCATTCTGGTGCCACCCGGCGGTTAGTGCCAGCAGAAAATTAAATTGCAGAATAGACGTATCCTGGAATTCATCTATCAAGAGATGATTCAATTGATAATCCAATAATAAAGCCAAATCAGAAGGACTTTCCTGGTTACCTAAAGCCCGCAAAGCAGCCAGATTGGTTTCAGTAAAATCAACGGTGTTTTTTTCTTTAAAAATAATTTGTAATTGTGCTGCTATGATAGGGAGCAAGGTTAATAATGCCGCTAACACTTCCCATTGTGCTTCTGTGTAGTGTAGATCAGGCGCGTGCGCAAGATTTATTAAGGCTTGTTTGAATTCAGGATATAAAGGAAGTTCTGCTAACAAAGCTTTCATACTGTCTTTTTGATGCTGATAAAGGGCTTTTTCTGCTTTATCTTTAGTGCCGCTAGGGGCGGGAAATCCATTATATTTGTTAGCTTCTTTGCGAAATTCATGCTCTGTGGTTAATAAAAAAGAAGGAAGACTTTGGAAGAAACCTTTTTCGGCAATTTCATTTGAATATTCACTGGCAAAGCGATAGAGCCTTTCCAAATCCTCTTTAAGATGCGCAGGAAGCGCATTAGAAACCGCTTGGCTTAATTGAGAAAATCGATTTTGCAAATTCTCTTCCAGCCATTGTCGTAGACTTTCTTTATTTTTAGTCTGAATGATTAAAGGAAGCCATTGTTCACGGCAAGAAAGCATATACCCTAAAAGGCTTGATAAAGTATCAAGCCGGTTATCCAAATGGCTAAGCAGCGTTTCGATAGCATCACTCAACGGTGAGTCTTCATCTAATTCAGCCAGTATTGCCTCCACGGCTTCTTGATAAAAAGCGTCTGCATTTTCACTGATAGCAGTTTGATAGGAAATACCGGAGAGAATAGGGGATCGCTGTGCCAGCTTAAGGCAAAGCGCATCGATAGTCATGACCCGCAGCCTCTGCGGATTCTCGCTCAGTTGCCATCCCTGTTCTTGATCTCGCTTTAAAGCTCGAGCCGCGACGGTTTCGGAGGATTTTTCTTGAGAAGCGGCTCTTAACGCATTAATAATCCGTGCTTTCATTTCGCTAGCTGCTTTTCGGGTAAACGTAATAGCAATGATTTCTTCCGGTTCTTTGACAATAGTCAATAAAGCCAGGAAGCGTTGCGTCAGTAATTGGGTTTTCCCAGAGCCTGCCGGCGCTTGAACGATAAAAGAATGCGCTAAATTAAGGGCTTGTTCTCGTGTTTTTTGATCAACAGCTTCTATGGTCATCTTCTTCTCATGCAGGTGAATAGCGGCAAATCGAGCCAAATTGGCATTTTTCGCAAGTTTTTTTACCTTCTTTAGGATCGATCAACGCATGGCCTTTTGCAATAGCATCAGCTTGAGATAAAAAGACATTTTTCCAGTGATTTAATTGAAGCTCCCACTCCTCGGCATCGCGATTTTTTACTTGATTCAACAGCAGGGAGTGAGGTAAAAGATTTTCTTTTTTAACCAGACTGAAAAATTGCAGTTTTTCATGATGAATTTTTGCAAAAGCAAGATTGTTAATAGGCTTTTCCGAGATTGAACAATAAATCGCTAATTGCGGTTCATCTGGCCGGTCGCCAAATAAGCCATCGAGATTTTTAATATCATTACCGGTTTTATAATCGATAAGACAGCGCTCGCCATCGTCTAAACTGTCCAGCCTGTCTTGTCTTACGGAAATCTTGAAATCTCCTATCTTTAAAATCTCTGCAGATTCAAGCGCAATGACACTAAACGGCGGGCGTTTTCTCTCATAATTCAGCCAATTATTGATTAAATAAGATAATCTCTCCAATTCCAGTTTTAACAAACGTTTGCTAGAGGTCAAACAAGTTGATACAGCCAATTCCGATAGGGCGCTAGCGGCCCAGCGTGTGGTTTTTTGCTGTTGATCTTCTGGTGATAAAGCGGTTAAAGCAGCATGATCTTTTAACTCTTTCCATGCTAATTCCAATGCTTTGTGAATCAATTGCCCGCGAAACGCTGTGGAAAAACCCGGAGATTGCGAAGGCCATGCTTCTGCCTTCAAACGGTATTTAATATACGCTTTAAAGGGACAAGCCGCATATTCCTTAAAAAGGCCGGTTCCGCCGGGTAATTGGGTATTCTGAAGAATTTTACCAACAGTATCATCAACCGTACTTAATTTGCTTGCTTGAAACCCTTGAGATTTAAGAGGAGAAGGATCCAATTCTATAGAAGGAAAATCGACTAACAAAGGGCTTGGAAGTTGCTGGGTATTTTTATCAAAGATACTGTAAGAGTAAAACAATTGACCCGCTTCTTCTTTCAAATGTTTCATGATGGTTTTTGCAAAGCGCGATTCGTGTAGAGCATCACAATGGGGAAGCCCATATTGACGTTGAACCGAAAAAGGAATGAAGGGATTGGGGTTAGGCGAAGGCGGCCATTTTGCCGCATCTGCATGGGCAAACCAAACATGCGTAAAAGGCAATCCTGCTGCTTCTAAAACCCCGATGATTTGGATACGGGCAGGCACAGACTGAGGTTGAAATAAGGTGTTTGTTGCCCGTTTTTTGAGTTCATATAAAATGGCTTTGAAAGTACAGGCAGACATTATCAAATCAAGGGCTTGCAGTTCCTCCAGTAAAGCTTCAAAACGCTGGAGCGCTTGATATTCTGTGCTATTAAGGGTTCTTTGGCCAGGCCAGCCGCTTAGCTGCAAGATTGCTTTTATCTCATTTCGCCACAGACTCGGCGCTTGTATAAATGAGCTGGCCCGCGATAATGCGTTGATTTTATCAAGCCGCATTTGCCACAAAGGTAAAGTGCTGGATAACGCTGTGAATTGCGCTAAAGATAAGCTGGAAATAGTTTGTTTTTGTAATTGACGGATGAGCTGCGCACGCAAGGCATAGTCTAATGAATAATCGCCCAGATAGGGTGAATCCAATAATACTTGCCATTCTGCAACACTAAGGGGGGTGATACTGAGCTTCAGCCAAAGTAGGGCAGTATAAATAATGGGGTAGTGGATTAACATCTCTCCATAAGAAATATTGAAAGATAAAGATTCTTCGCAAGCGCCAGGTATGTTGATAAAAGGATGTGCGGTTTCGTTAAAGGCCCTTAGCAATGCCCGGCGAGACTGGGGCAGATCGGGCACAATGCAGCCGATAAAGGCATTTTGATCGTTGTGAAGGATTTCATAAGCCCATTCTGCCATTTTGCGATATTCCTGTAAGGGATCTTGGCAGATGAAGGTTTGTATAGCAGCGGTTTCTTGTGCTGGAGTCTCATAAAAGCCAATGTGATGGCCTTTTTGTTGTAAGACGTGGCAGAGTCTTTGAAGCGCCGGGGTTTTTTGATGAAAACCGACAAAAATCAATTGACGAGGCAGCGGTATATTATTTTCCAGAAGCCTTGTGAGCAGGGCATCGAGAAAACGGGCAGCTGGCAATAATTTTTTATTTTTGCACTCACTTTCAAAGCACTTTATCCATCCTATGAGCTTACGCTGCTCTCCACGTGCTGCTTGCTGCCAATCGAGCTCAGGCACTTGCCATTCGCATAATCGCTGCCAGGCTTCCTGTACAAGGCTAGCTAACGCAGAGGGGGCAAGAGGATGATCTTCTTCTTTCAAACACTGTTCCCAAAGGGTGCTTTCATCCATCTCGCTTAACAGGGTATAGCCAGAAAAAAGATCCGGCCTTCCGGGATTAATAATGCAGCGTTTTAGCCAGGCGCTATAGGGGAGTATATCGGGCGTTGCCCCTGATGTTGGCTGTTTTGATCGATAAGCTTCGTAATCACTCAGCAAAAATTGGCTTAAGCGCTGATTAACAGTCAATACCGTTAAGGACGGTTCTGTGCGGATTGCTTCAAATAAGCTGGTGTAATGCATAGTATACCTCAGCCGAAACGGCTAGAAAAAAACCAGCAATGAATCTGCCGACTTTACTCGACACACTTCAAAGTGTCAACTTAAGCCGACAGAAGAAGAGACAATTTTAACATCTGAGTCTTGACTTAAAGGGTTGCTTGAAGAAGATGGATATAATTTATCCCTGCTAAAGTTCATTTTCTACACAAAACAAAGGGAGCTTTTTTTGCTGAAAAAAATCAGTTTGCCGAAAGAGAATTGATGAGAAAGCAGATCAAAAAAAGCGGACAATCTCAATTCAGCAATTAAGTCTCTTAAACTTTATACACAAATGCACAATGGCTTTTGCTCAAGGGTATAGTGAGAGCAATCGCTGCTTTGACTTACCCGTAAATTAATTAATCCCTTGTTTTTCAAAAGATTATTGATAAAGTATAAAGCTTGGCCAAGTGGGAAAACCCCAATGAAAATAACTTATCCCTTGCTTAATTAGACAAGTATTCACAACCTTATCCACAGAAATTGTGGGTAAGATTCAATACCCGCACAATTACAAGTACTTAATGAAATATCCAGAAAATAAAAAAAGAGGGAATCTTAAAAACAGGCAGTTATTTATACCATAGTAAGGGATTACTTTAACTTTAGTTAAAGTGTTACATTAAGTAATCGCTTCCTTGAAGAATACTTAAATCTTATACCGGATCCCGATTTCCATGACTTTATCATCAGGCGCCTGGTAAAAGTCTGTGGCGCTTTGTGCGATAGAATAGAGATAAAAGTAGACATGTTCAGAAAACTCCGATAGGAAAGGTTCCTTTGTCCGCATAGGAATAGATTTGCTCATAAAGATAGATATTTCATCTTCTTTATTCAGAAGTGATTTTTGTTTTAACCAATGTAAGAGGGCATTAAGGTTGGGTTTTTCCATAAAACCTGAATTGATGGTGATTTGAAAGGTATTGTTAGGCAGTTCTTGAATATCAAAATGGTTATTAGTGTCGTGATAAGGGGTATCCAAAATTATAAAGGAAACAAAAAAGACTTTTTCATGCAGCCATTTATTATGCCGCAGATTCACGGCCAGCGTTGCAGGCACTTTGAAAGGGACCCTTGATAAAAAAATGGCAGTTCCCGGGATGCGGGCAGAATAGATCTTTAAGTATTTTTCTATATAGTCTTGTAAAGATAATTGTATGGGAACTTTTTGTTTTTCCAACGCATATGACCCTCGACGCCACACCCGTATGCAATAAAAGACGCCGGCGGTGATTAAGACAACATACCAGGCGCCCTGGAGGAATTTGGTGAAATTGCTTGAGAGGAACAAAAAATCCAGGCAGAAAAAGGGCACAAAAACGGTGATGATTTTAAATTTACTCCACTTAAGATGGGTTGCGGCCAATATAAAAACCAACAGGGTAGTAATCATCATAATACTGGCAACACACAATCCATAAATAGCAGCCAGACTTTCAGAAGAACCAAACTTCAAGATAGCAATCATAGTGAGAACATAAATTAAAAAATTGATATCAGGGATATAAATTTGGCCCCGAAGTGCCTCTGAAGTATGTTTAACTTTAAGTCTGGGTAAATAATTGAGCAAAATACATTGGTAAGCGACTGAAAACAGTCCTGTTAAGATCGCTTGAGAGGCAATAATCGTTGCTGCGGTGGCCAATATCACCAGTCCGTTTAAAGCCCAGGAAGGTGCCATTAAATAAAAAGGATTAGTGATAGCCTCTGGGGAATGCAATAATAAGGCTCCTTGCCCCAGATAATTGCAAAGGAGTGCAGGAAAGACAATATAATTCCAGGAAAGCTGGATGGGTTTTCTGCCAAAATGACCTAAATCGGCATATAAAGCTTCTGCCCCCGTTACCACGAGGATAACCCCGCCCATCACAGAGAATCCAAGCCAGCCGTGCTGAAATAAAAAGGAAAAGGCATAGTAGGGATTAAAGGCATATAAAATCTTTGGATATTCAACAATGTAGCGAATCCCCAAGAGGAATAACGTTAAAAACCAGCCTATCATGATAGGGCCAAAGAAATAACCGATGCGGCTGCTGCCATATTTTTGAACGCTGAACAAAGCGGTAAGAATCACCAGCGTAAAAGGGATCACGTAACGTGACAGGTGGGGACTGATGACAGAAATCCCCTCCACAGCGCTTAATATGGAAATAGCAGGGGTAATTGTACCATCCCCAAACAGCAGAGCAGCACCGATAATACCTAAGGTCATCGCCAAGAGGCGGTATTTTGAATGATAAGCCACCAATGTGGATAAGGCTAAGGTACCCCCTTCGCCTTGGTGATCCATTTTTAAGACGAGATACACATATTTAAAAGAAACAACTAATGTAAGACTCCAGATAAAAAGCGAGATAATGCCCAGTATATTAGCTTCGACAAGAGCTAAGCTGCCGATTTTGAAGCAACTTTTTAAGGCGTACAATGGACTGGTACCAATGTCTCCGTAAATAACCCCAATCGAGGCTATTAATAAAGGCGTTAACTTTTTTTGAGCGTCAATTTTTGGCATTTGTGACCAGCTTTTCTTATCAGATTCATTATTATAGTTCGATTTTGCTGCTCTTTCTTTTTATTAGGCTTAAGTGGTTTATAATAAAATCAGTTGCTGGTGAATAAGGATAGTAAACCATGATGGCCGTTCTTACGCTGATTATACTCTTTTTTGGACTGTTGACGCTGGCTTATTATGCTCTTCCTCGTTCTTACTGGATTGCCCTCAGCGCATTTTTAGTGATCATTCCGACTTGGCTTGAAACGCTTTATTTTCCTGTTATTGTAGCATTATGGATAATTTATGCCTTGGTGGTTTTATTCATTGCAGTAGATCCCCTGCGGCAGCGTTGCTTGACGAACCCCCTTTTTCGTCTCTTCCAGCGACAGCTGCCTCCCATGAGTGAAACGGAACTTGCTGCCATCGAAGCAGGGGATACGTGGTGGGATAAGGCTTTATTTTCAGGCTGCCCCAATTGGCAGGACATTTTGTCTTCACCTTCTCCTGCATTAACCGAGGCTGAAGAAGCCTTTTTGCAAAATGAAGTTGCAACCTTGTGTTCTCTCCTGGATGAATGGCAAATTACCCATGAAGATAAAGATCTGCCTCAACCCGTATGGCAATACATCCGTGAAAAGCGATTTTTTGGCATGCGCATAGCAAAAGAATACGGCGGTTTGGGTTTTTCAGAGTTGTTGCATTCCAGTGTGATTGTCAAAATCGCAAGCCGCAGTATTACCGCGGCTGTTACGGTCATGGTACCTAACTCACTAGGGCCTGCAGAATTATTAGTGCATTACGGCACCAAAGCCCAAAAAGAATATTATTTACCGCGTTTAGCGCGAGGCGAAGAAATTCCTTGCTTTGGTTTAACAGGCGTTGATGCGGGCAGTGATGCCGCTGCTATCAGCGATACGGGTATTGTTTGTTACGGCGATTTTCAAGGTAAGCAGACCTTGGGAATCAAACTCAATTGGGAAAAACGTTATATTACCCTGGCACCGGTAGCGACCTTATTGGGCCTTGCGTTTAAACTGTCTGATCCTGATAAACTCTTAGGCGCTAAAATAGATTGCGGAATAACATTATGTTTAATTCCTAGCAACCATCCCGGTGTTGAACAGGGGAAACGACATTTGCCTATGGATCTGGCTTTTATGAATGGCCCTTCTCGAGGCAAAGACGTGTTTGTACCGCTGGATTGGATCATCGGCGGGGCTCCCATGGCAGGATTAGGCTGGCAGATGTTGATGGATTGTTTATCAGCAGGGCGCAGTATTTCATTACCTGCGATGAGCTGTGCCAGCGCACAACTTTGTTATCGCATGAGCGGTGCCTATGCCGTGCTTCGAAAACAATTTAATATGCCTATTGGTCATTTTGAAGGAATAGAACCGCTGCTGGCTCGTATTGCAGGTTTTACCTATCTAATAGAAGCAGTAAGACAAATAACGGCAGGTGCTGTCGATCAAGGCATTAAACCAGCGGTGGTTTCAGCTATTATAAAATATCATACTACTGAAATGAGCCGGCTTATTGTGAACGATACAATGGATTTACACGCGGGACGTGCGATTCAAATGGGGCCGCGTAATTACTTGAGTTTCGCTTATCAAGCGATCCCTATTGGGATCACAGTAGAAGGGGCGAATATTTTAACGCGCAATTTGATGATCTTTGGACAAGGGATGATTCGTTGCCACCCTTATTTATATGATGAAATTAAAGCTGTACATGACCCCGACAGACGCTATGCTTTTCAAACTTTTGACAAATTGATATTACACCATATTGCCCATATCACCAAGCAGTTCGCCCGTTCTTTCTTTCAAGGTTTATTATTGAGTTTTAAGCATTTTAGTCCAGGAGTTTCTCGATATTACCAACAATTAAGCCGTATGAGTGCGGCCTTGGCTTTTACAGCAGATATAGGGATCTTGTGGGTGGGCGGCCGCTTAAAACGGCGTGAACGCTTATCAGCACGTTATGGGGATGTCTTAAGTTATCTTTATTTAAGTACCGCAGTATTAAAATATTATCAAGATCATGAACAGACAGATGAGGATTGGATCCATGTGCAATGGATCTTGCAGCATAATTTCTATAAAACAGGCGAGGCTCTCCTGGAATTATTTGCGAATTTCCCGAATCGTTTTATAGGAATTCTTTTAAAATGGATTGTCTTTCCCATGGGCCGCCGCTACAAGAAACCTTCTGATCTTCTGGAGCAGCAATTAGCGCAATTATTACTGTCTCCCAGTGATCTGCGAAATCGATTAACTTCTTTGTGTTTTATTCCAGACGATTCCAATGATCGATTGGGGCGTTTGGAAATAGCGTTTAATCGCCATATAGCGTGTATGCCGCTCATTCAAAAAATGCGTCTGGCGCTTGGTAAAGAGAAAGTCAGCGGTAATGGAATGCTGAAAGAGGACGTGCTTGTGCAAGCTTTACAAGAGCATGTGATCACGGCTGAAGAAGTTCAGCAATTGCGGGAATATGATCTTTTGCGAAAAGACGCTTTGCAAGTCGATGAGTTTGATAAGCTGTGATCTTTAGAACATGTCCTTAAAGGCCTAGCTTTTCCACCCACAGTTCCAGCAAATAATTTCCAAGCATAATCTTGATACGCTTTTTCTTCACGCTTTTTGCATAAACATGGTTTAGTGTACAAAACCCCTGGATTAAACTCATGGAATGCTCGACTAAAGCTTGCATATCCTTTGAATTTAGCTCGATTTCCAATTTTTTAAATAAGCGTTTAAACAAAGTATGCCACGCTGTAAAAAAATCATCGATTTTCTCTGCAATATCATCAGAAACATAAGCTAACTCTAAACCGAGAAAATTAATCAGATTGCGATCTGGCCTGTCAGTAAAGAATTTTTCAATGGCAATTGATAATTGTTTCAAGATGTCCAAGCTAGAACCGGGCTGTTTTAAAATAGGATGAAAAATAGCTTTTTCACATTGTTTGTGAAAATAATCGATTGCAGCAATAGCAATGGCTTGCTTTGATTGAAAATGATAAAAAATACTGCCGCGTTGAATAGCGCAAGCTCTGGCAATTTCATCCAGGGTGGCAGCACGGTAACCTTTTTCGCTGAATAAGATAGAGGCTGATTGTACCAATAAAGGTTTTGTAGACTCTTGCCTACCTGCTGTCTGGTCGGTTAGAATACCCGCTCGCATATACGTCTCCTTTGTGTGCGAGCGTGGTGATTACCACGCATCGTATCCTGTAGTCTTAATAGGGGCATTAAGACCGCATATGGTTTTTGTTCACACTGATTATAGTGGATTATTGAAGAACACACAGAGAATGTCAATAGCGAAACGACAATAATTGTCAAAAGGGGGATTATCTCTTGATAGCATCGCAAATAAACGTTGCAAAATCCCAAACAGCAGAGAGATAACTCCAAACAAAAAGACAGATGTTATAATTTGTCAAATTAGTCAAGAAGGAGATTACTAATGTTTGAGGAGTTCGCGCAATTAGGCTTTACCGATAAAGAAACACAGGTATATTTGTGTCTTTTAATGTTAGGCAAGGGGAATGTGCAGCAGATTTGTCGACAGACAAAGATTTCCCGCACCTCTATTTATTCTGTTTTAAACCGATTAATGGAAAAGCAGCTGGTCTCTCAGATCACGGAACCCAAAGGGGGGCGGCAGGTTGAGCATTTTATGCCTAATGACCCCTCGGTGTTATTTGACCATATTCAGCATGAACGAGTGTCTCTGGTTGATAAAGAAACGGTTGCCAAGCGATTGGTTTCCCGTATCGCTTCGCAATTTGGTCAGAAGATACGTTACCAATCTGGCCGCGAATTGGTTCAACAGACTTTACAGGATTTTTTTGCGGATTTGGAATCACTGGGAGCAAACCCCGATGCAGGGTGTTTATGGATTTACCAAAGCCACCCATTCTATGAGACTTACGTGAACTATCTGCTGCCTTTATTGGCAGAAACGAGTTTGCCCGCCCGTTTACTATTGAGTGAAGATATGCCGTCAGACATTTTCGCGCCGCTTACGCAAACCACACTTCGTCATGTGCCAAACCCGGTGGTCCCGGTGACGACCTTGTTTTCTTATGCCGACCGGGTCTTATTAATTGTTTGCCAGCCTGCCACGCCCCACTATGCCTTTTTAATCAAAGATAAAACCATTGCGGAAGATTGTCAGCGTTTCTTGTCCAGCTTGTGGAAAAATGCCAGCACTAACAGTAGTAATAATAAAGCCGCAGAGGAAGAGTTCGCCTAAAACAGCAGTTTATTATATGGGCTTCCTTTAATGTAGTGATACGTTATACTGTATATACCTAGAGATCAGTAAAGGGAGCAGGTATGTCTTTACCCCGCAGAAATGAAGGGCGTGCCGTTTATATTGTCGATGGTAGACGGACACCTTTTCTCAAGGCAGCTAATCGTCCCGGAAACCTTAGCGCTTCCGATTTGGCCGTACAGGCAGCAGCCCACCTTTTATTGCCTTACCCTATATTAGCGAGCGACCTGGATGAAGTCATGATCGGTAATGTCATGCCAAGTCCTGATGAAGCCAATATTGCCCGCCTGATTGCCTTGCGTTTGGGTTGCGGCGATGCGGTGCCCGGGGTGAGCGTACATCGTAATTGCGGCTCTGGTATGCAGGCACTCGATATGGCCCGTTTTGCCATTGCAGAAGGGCGTTATGATTTAGTGCTGGCTGGCGGCACAGAAGCCATGAGCCGTGCGCCTTTATTATTTCCTTCTCAAATGAGTGCCTGGCTGGGACAATGGATGTCGGCTAAAACATTGCCTGATCGTTTAAAAGTGCTCGCGCAATTTCGTTTATCTCAATTAAAACCGATCGTGGCTTTATTAAAAGGCTTGCGGGATCCGGTGGTTAATCTTTCCATGGGGCAAACGGCTGAAGAATTAGCTTATCGATTTCACATTTCACGTGAAGAAATGGATCAATTTGCTAATGAAAGCCACAGACGCTCAGCGCAGGCAAAAAAACAAGGATATTTTTCTTATCTAAGCCCCGTGTACGATAAATACGGCACTGCTTATGAATATGATACCGGTGTCAGGGAAGATTCAAGTGTTGCCAAATTAGCAACGCTGAAGCCCTATTTTGATAAAACTTATGGTCTGGTTACCGCGGGTAACAGTTCACAAATTACCGATGGCGCTTGTGTTTTACTGCTCGCGAGCGCCCATGCCGTTAAACGTTTTCAATTACCGGTTCTGGGGCGTTTCATTGATTGCCAGTGGGCAGGTTTATCACCCCGATATATGGGCTTAGGCCCTGTTCATGCGGCCATACCCTTATTGCAACGCTATGGTTTAAGCATTCAAGACATTGATTATTGGGAAATCAACGAAGCTTTTGCAGCCCAGGTTATCGCTTGTTTTAAAGCCTTTGCTGATCCGGATTATTGTTCAGAAGAATTCGGAGGCTTAGCAGGCGCCTTTGGAGAATTAGATGGCAGCAGAGTCAATGTTGATGGCGGCGCCGTTGCACTGGGTCATCCGCTGGGTGCCAGCGGGGCGCGTGTTATATTGCAATTATTATATACCATGGCCAGAAACCATGCCCGGCGAGGTGTTGCAGCACTGTGTATCGGCGGAGGGCAGGGTGGCGCGGTTTTGCTTGAACGAACAGATGAGGGGATCTAATCATGCCGATAGAAAGCACTTTGCGGCATTTTCAGTGTGAGATTGACAGCAATAAAGTCGCGTGGGTTTATTTTGATACCCAGGATGCCAATGCCAATACGTTTAACTGTGAAACCTTAACGGAATTAAGTCAGCTTGTTTTTTCTTTGCAGGCACAATCTTTACGGGGGCTTATCATCACTTCCCGTAAAAAAAACAGTTTCATTATAGGCGCAGATGTTCATGCTATTGGCAAAATTAAGAATGAAAGCGAAGCGTATCAACTGATCCTGGAAGGCCGGCAAGTGTTCGACAATATTGCAGCATTACCTTTTACCACGGTTGCGATGGTAAACGGCTTTTGCTTAGGCGGCGGCTTGGAACTCGCTTTAGCCTGTGATTACATCATTGTCGAAGACAGCTCAACAACAAAATTGGCTTTCCCTGAAGTTTTACTGGGGATTTACCCCGGCTGGGGCGGCTCCGTACGCTCGGTAAAACGCTTAGGCGTGTTGAATGCGATGGACTTGATGTTAAGCGGAAGGTTTATCTGTGCTAAACAAGCTAAAAAAATAGGGCTTGCTGATATCCTTGTCCCTAAACGGCACTTAAAGCGGGCAGCCCTCACAGCTGTTTTAAACCCGCAGCCCTTGCAACAGCCTGTTTTTTGGCTGCGAGCTTTGAACCATCCCAGTCTGCGTCCAATAATAGGGCGCTTACTCAGTAAAAAAACCGCTGCTAAAGCATCGCCCGAGCATTATCCCGCTCCTTTTGTGCTGATTGAGAATTGGGTGAAAAATGGTGTAGAAGCCGCCGCTTTTCAAGATGAAGCAAAAACCGTTGCACACCTCATTACCACCAACACCAGTCATAACCTGGTGCGGGTATTTCACTTACGCGAACGCTTGAAAGCTTTTACCAAAATAGACGAAGATACTATTTCACAAGTGCATGTTATCGGTGCAGGGACGATGGGAGGCGATATTGCCGCTGTTTGCGCCCTGCACGGCATGAGAGTAACGTTGCAGGATACGAATTTTTCTATTGTGGCTAAAGCGATGGGGCGGGCATACACATTATTTCAACAAACCTTGAAAGAACCGCATTTAATTCAAGCTGCAATGGATAGACTACTGCCGGATGTTGCAGGAGACGGCATTGAAAAAGCAGACCTTATCATCGAAGCGATTATAGAAGATATAGCGGCTAAACAAGCTTTATTTAAAACTATTGCGGCCAAAGTAGGGAATCACGTAATCCTGGCAACCAATACGTCAAGTATTCCTTTAACCGAAATCAGCGCTGTTTTACAAAAGCCTTCACAATTGGTTGGGATCCACTTTTTTAATCCCGTGGCACGAATGCCTTTAGTCGAAGTAGTGAGCAGTCCAGAAACGGATAAACGGATCTTGTCTCGCGCTTTTAAATTTGTTGGACAATTAGATAAATTACCTTTACCTGTGGCTTCTCAACCCGGCTTTTTAGTCAATAGGGTATTAATGCCTTATTTATTGGAAAGTGTTAAACTCCTGGAAGAAGGTTATGCGGGCGACACTATCGATAAAGCGGCGTGTGATTTTGGAATGCCGATGGGTCCTATTGAATTGGCTGATAAAGTGGGTTTGGATGTGTGTTTATCCGTTGCGCGTAATTTGACGGCTTATTATGGTGGCGAAGTTCCCGAATTACTCATTAATCTCGTGAATGAAAAACGATTCGGTGTGAAAACCCATCGGGGGTTTTATGAATATCAGTCAGGAAAACCGCTGCGAAATAAAGAAATCTCTATGAAGGGAGAAGAGGTAATTATAGAACGGTTAATTTCCTGCTTTATTAATGAATCCCAGCGAGCCTTGACCGATAAAGTTGTCAGTGACGCTGATCTTCTGGATGCAGGAATGGTTTTTGGGACGGGTTTTGCGCCATTTCGCGGAGGCCCGCTTCATTATGCCGATGTGATTAAACAAGGCGAACAAGATAATGCAAACAGGTAAATCGCTACCGGCTTCTCAACGCTGCCCGCCCGAAGCGGCTTTTTTAAGAATACGGATCTCTCCTACAAAGGCTGACTGCAACCCTAAAGGGGATATCTTTGGCGGCTGGGTAATGAGCCAAATGGATTTAGCGGGCGCAATCGCCGCTGCTGAAATAACTGCTACCCCTATTTCGACAGTGGCGGTGAATGACTTACAATTATCACATCCTCTGTTTATTGAGGATGACGTGCATTTTTTTGCAAAAGTGATTGCGATAGGGACAACGTCTATTACTGTGAGTATTTCTGTCTATATGCTCCCAAAAGATGCCCACGATAAAGCATTTTGTCTCATTGCAGAAGGAATTTTTGTGTATGTCGCGGTTTCTGCCCCGGGTAAGAAGCAAGCGATTGTGAAGCCATCATAAAGAAAAAGAGGGTAAATTGTGGATTTTTTGACTAACTACGGTATTTGGGCCAGTTTCTTTTCATTAACTGCATTAGAAATCGTATTAAACGTTGATAACGTTGTCTTTATTGCTCTTGTAGTCGCTCATTTACCGCTTAAACAGCGTAACAAAGCGAGAGCCATTGGGCTGGGTTTAGCGCTCCTTTTTCGCATTGCGATGCTGCTTGGCATTGTCTGGATCATGAGTTTAACAAAACCATGGATTCACCTTTTTGATTTTGATTTTTCGGGTAAAGATTTAATGATGCTGGGCGGCGGCTTGTTTTTAATTTACAAAGCCACTCAAGGGATCCACGATGATGTAACAGACGATCAAAAAATCACTTATAAAAAATTTCGAGGCGGATTTATCAGCACCATTATTCAAATTGTGATTATCGATCTCATTTTTTCTTTTGATTCTATCATGACAGCAGTAGGTATCACTCATTATGTACCCGTGATCGTAGCGGCGATGACAGTGGCTATTGCCGTTATGTTTGTTTCATCAAATACGGTCAGCAAATTCATCATGGAATATCCCACCCTCAAGATGTTAGCGTTGGCGTTTGTACTTTTAATTGGTGTATTTCTGGTTGCGGAAGGTTTTGGCTGGGAAGTCCCCAAAGGGTATATTTACTTTGCGATGGCTTTTTCACTGGGCGTTGAAATACTCAATATTATCGTCAGGAAAAAGCATACAAAGCATCCTCGGCAGGCAGCAAAAAAATCCTCATAATGAGACCTGATAGATTTCCTCTTTGAAAAGGGGGGTAAATATCCAAACTTGCAAAGTGGAAAAAATTCCTTTAAAAAGAGCAAGTTTTAGAGGACTCTTCTCCTCAAACCAATCACAAGGGAAAACACCATATGTCCTGTTTATTAACACCGCTTAGCATAGGGGATTTACATTTACCCAATCGGATCATCATGGCGCCGCTTACCCGCTCGCGAGCAGGGGAGGAACGAGTCCCTAATGGAATGATGGCCCAATATTATAGTGATCGTGCAGCGGCAGGATTAATCATTTCAGAAGCCACTTCTATTTGCCCGATGGGCGTGGGTTATGCCAATACTCCCGGTATTTGGTCAGAAGAGCAGATTGCAGGATGGAAACAAGTCACTGAGGCGGTTCATGCCAAAAAAGGGCGCATGTTTTTACAGTTGTGGCATGTAGGGAGAATTTCTGATCCGATGTTTTTAAACGGCGCCTTACCCGTTGCCCCCAGCGCCATTGCTGCCAAAGGGCATGTGAGTTTAGTGCGGCCTGAAAAGGCTTTTGTGACGCCCCGAGCTTTATCAATTGACGAAATCCCCGAGATTATAGAAATCTATCGTCAAGCCGCTATCAACGCTAAAAAAGCCGGTTTTGACGGGGTAGAAATCCATGCCGCCAATGGTTATCTTATAGATCAATTCTTGCAAGACAGTACCAATCATCGTACTGACCGCTATGGCGGTGCTATAGAAAACCGTGCACGATTTTTGCTGGAAGTCGCCGATGCTGTCATTTCAGCGTGGGGAGCGAATCGAGTGGGTGTGCATTTAGCGCCTCGTTGTGATGCTCATGATATGGGGGATAGCGATCCCTTATCGACTTTTTCTTATGTGGCAGAAGCGTTAGGCAAACGTAAGATAGCCTTTATCTTTGCCAGAGAACGCCAAGGAGAAGGGTATATCGGAGATCAATTAAAAAAAGCCTTCGGCGGGATCTATATTACCAATCAAGAGTTAACACAAGAAGCGGCTGAAGCTTTAATAGAAAAAGGCTTGGCTGATGCCGTGAGTTTTGGCAAATTATTCATTGCCAACCCTGATTTGCCCCAGCGCTTTGCGCTAAAGGCACCGCTAAATATCCCTAATCCGGAAACCTTTTATGTGGGGGGGAATACAGGATATAATGATTATTTATGATATCAATAAATTACGAGTCTATTTTATTTATAATTGATTAAATTAAAAAATACAAGGAGTTCAGTTTATGCCGCGAAAAACCCTCTCTTCCAAGCTAAATAAGATGCTCGATGAAAAGGTAAAAAAAATAATTAATGACATAAGCGTGCGAGAGTCTGCCCTGAAAGAGCTTGCCGCGAAATTAGAACTGGGGATCTCGTTGAGCCAAAAGACCGGAGACGTCCGAGTTTTCAAAGAAGTCTGCAAGATTGAAGATCTATTATTAAAGTTGCTAGAAGAAGGTACAAAGGATATCGAATTTTTAGAAAAAAGATCACAATACCTTTCTGTCTCTCAAAAGCTTACAGATTTAGTTACAAGGGTGATGGCGAAAATTAATGCATTTTATACGGCTAAAATACAATGGAAACTGGAAACAGAAAATAATTTTGAAGAAGCAAAAGCTGCCTTAACTGATTTAGGCGAAATACATAAAAAATATTCTTTTACATCGCCTACCCCAATGGATGTTTATTTTCAACAATATGTAGCCATAGCCATTGGGCGTCATGTTGAAAAAGGAAATATAATTTCTGCTTTGGAATATCTTGAAAAAATGAATCCTAAATCAAGACCAGGGCTCTACGAATTGAGCAGGACAATAGAAATATTACAATATTTATATTATATGCTTGTTTATTTTAAAGGCTACCAACATCTTGACAAAGAAATAATATCTTCAAATGCTTTATTGTCTCATTTTGATCTTTTAAGTTCTGAAGGAAAAAGTGAGGAAAAAAGCAAAATACAACGATTGAATATTGACAACAAAATAGTTTTGTCTATAAAAAAATATGCCAGAGAAATATGGGATCAGATTGAATGCAATGATATTTCTGCAGATCAAAATCAAATAGACACACAAATATCTACTGGAGCGCTTTATTTTCTTATTCTGCTTTATTTAAAAGACAGTGAAAGATATTCTTTTTTTTCTTCGCTTAAGAATAAATTTGATCATTTTGAAATTAATGCGGGATATCAAAAAGATACCCTGATTGACATGTTTTTAAGAATGATAGGAATATATCCTCCTTATTCAGAATTTTTAAAAGATGCTCAAAATGAATCGATTTTGTTATCTGAAGAGATCCAGTTAAGAAACTCCAACTTACTGGACAAGTTTCATGTTTATGCCTTAGAAAAAATGGCTTATTTAGGGTATGTTGAGGCACGAGCCGATTTGGCGCTCATGCGAAATGACAGAGCTGAACAACAAGATGCGGCCAAAGAGGGCAGCGCAGTGGCAGCCTATAATGAAGCAGTTGATCTGTTTGAAGAATTAAAAAAAGAAAATGGCCGCTCCAATTTAAAATTGATTCTAGATTTGCTAGAAAGAGCTTCTCTTAAATCCAATTTTTACGATCCCTTGTTAAAACTCAGCGAAGTATATTGTTTCATCGAAAATTATGATAAAGCAATTGAGCATGCCAGACGCGCAGCTCAATATAACCGCCCGGAGGCATGGTATAATTTAGCTTGTTACCTTTGTAAAAAGGTTTTTATAGCTAATAATTTTCCTCAGATAGAAGAAATAAGTGAAATCATCGAATTATTCGAGATCTCTAAAAAAGAGGGTTATACTCGAGCAGCAGTAAATTTGGCCTCATTAAATTTGCACCTGGTTAAACGATGCAAACAGACGATATTATGGTTGGAAAATTCTTCTCATTTAGATGCTGCTGCTGATCTATATAAGCAAATACTTCTACCTACTCAACTCACACTCTTCCACTGCGTTGAAGCTATTGATCTCAAAATAGCTGATAAAAAGGGAAGGGATAAAGAAATTTTATTCTCTTCGATTGTTGCTTTAGCCGTAAAAGTATTTGAAGTAATTATTTCTTTTACAGATGTTTCCTGGAAAGATCGCTATATCCCTGTTTTTTATAATTCTATTATCGCTTTATTAGACTATGGAGCCGCTCAAACAGAAAATGACGATGCTTTCAAGAAAGCAAAACAAGAAATAAATGAATCCTATGCTCAAAAAATCGATAAAGAAATGCGTTTTGACAAACGCGGCCGCTTGGATGAGAGGAAGTCAGGAGAGTCAGGGCTAAAATTAATAATGGAATTATATTCCATACTTGGAAGTGAAAATATAAATAATATTGGCTTAACATTACAACGAATAGGCGAATTATTCCGCTCTATGAAATCAGCAGGGAGGAGAATATTACAAACTCATCTAACTGATATCCGTCAAGTCACTCAAGATCTCTACTCAGCAGTTACTGCAAATACACCATCTAATTTTTCTCTATCCACTATCAATAACGTCCTATTAGGGCTTGGGATGCTTAATTTACCCTCGGATGACGATATGGTTAGAACATGTTTTAAAAGTAGTCTTCATACGCTAAGCAATGATATTGTGTCATCGAACTCGTTAAAAGATAATATTAACACGCTTGAATCATTCAGTTACTTTGAACTTGGTTCTTCTTCAAGCGCTCTGGATTTTATCAATATAATTTTAGACAGACTGAATAATTTATCTCTCGAACGAATAACCTTTACACAAATAGCTTCGCTGCTTCATTCTTTGGCAATTATAGATGCTAACTTAGCCTTCCGTGAGGATGCCATTTTCGTGGAAAAATATAGCGTATTGTTTGAAAAATTGAGTGGTAACCTTAAAGCATTCTTGGAATTTCCTAACGCTTTCTCCTTTACTTTACATAAATGTATATTGGCTATTGATTATTTCAGCCTGTCCAATCCTCAAATAGCACAAAAAATTAGTTCCATTCCTGTGTTTAATGAAAAATTCGATTATTTACGTGCTGAAATGACTAAAGTGAATAAAGAAAACATACCTTCTGCCATGCAACGTTATGCTACAGAGGTGCTTACCCGTAGCCATTTGTTCGCACACTTGGAATCAGAAAAATTTTTCAGGCTGCTCCCGGGCGATCTCTATTGTTCCGAAGAAAGGATATTAATTGAAATAAATGGGCCTTCTCACTATCGAAATACCAATGTCTATTTGACGCTTTCTAAAGAAGAGGAAAAAGAAGCTGTAGGAACTTGTCAGCAGACCCAATCAACTGAACTTGAAACTACTCCTTTAGATAATTTTCATTGCCGCTATAAAGAACTCGCTTACCAGCAGGAAACCGGAAATAAGCTAAAGGTTATTTTGCTATCGTATACGATATGCGATGCTGGCGAAGAAGCGATTGTTCACTATATAAAAAATGAGAAATCTGAAACGCCGAAGCAAGAAGGTCTTTTGTCTGGAAGCAGATATACTTTGCTTGCAGAAAGAACGATGACGTATGCGAGCGTGTGTGCGGGTGCTTCTTCTATACCTTCACCAACAATATAAAGGGGTTTTATAGCTTTTAGTCCCTGTTTTTGATAGGATGAGGACTTTCGTCAGTATCAGACAGGATTTCATGCTAAAACCCCTTTCTCTCTATATCGGCCTACGCTATACCCGCTCGAAACGCCGTAACCATTTCATTTCGTTTATTTCGTTAAGCTCCATGCTGGGGATTGCCTTGGGCGTTGCGGTGTTAATTACGGTCTTATCCGTCATGAATGGCTTTGATAATGCCATTAGCCACCAAGTCTTTAGCCTGGCCCGAGAAGTCACCTTAAGTCATTATTCCGGCCGTATTGGACAATGGAGAGCGTTGGAAAATAAGATTCAACAGGCTGAAGGCGTGGTGACTACTGAACCCTTTGTCAGCGGCCAAGGCATGTTGACCCATGCCGGGATCGTACGGCCTGTGCTGGCAATGGGCATTTTACCTGAGGCAGAAAGCAAGCTTTCTGAGCTGGAAAACAAAATGATCACAGGGCGCCTGAACAATTTGCAAGCCGGACGTTATGGCATTGTGTTAGGGCAGGCTTTGGCGCAAAGGCTCAATGTCTATCTTGGGGATAAAGTCACGTTGGTAACGGCTGATGCCAATTTGACACCTGCCGGTGTGATTTTACGTTCAAAGCGCTTTACGGTAGTGGGGTTATTTGAAGCCGGCAGCGGCTTTGGCTTTGATGATCTGTGGGCATTTATTCACTTAAAGGATGCACAAACTTTATTTAAAACAGGTGATGCCGTTAATGGATTCTGGATCAAAACCCAATCGATTTACAAAGCTCCTTTGATAGCGCATCAATTAATCCGCTTTTTGCCGCAGAATTTTGCTGTTTCTGATTGGACAGAAGATTACGGTGCTTTTTTCCAGGCGATTCATTTGGAAAAAAATATGATGGCATTGATTTTATTGTTATTGGTAGCGATTGCGGCTTTTAACCTGGTTGCAGGGCTTGTCATGGTAGTAACCGATAAGCGCGCTGATATTGCTATTTTGCGTACCCTGGGAGCTAGATCACGGACAATCATGGGCATTTTTATCGTTCAAGGAACAGTAATTGGGCTCTTTGGCACTATTTTAGGCGTCATTGGCGGGTTATTATTATCCTCGCATGTCACAGAGATTGTGAATTTATTAGAGCATTTATTGCATGTGCAACTGATTTCATCGAGTGTTTATTATATTGATTATTTGCCTTCTGATATTCAACTAACAGACGTTAGTCGAATTACATTGATAGCATTTTTAATGAGTGTGCTGGCAACTTTGTATCCTGCTTATCGCGCTGCCCATATTCAACCCGCAGAGGCACTGCGTTATGAATGATCAGCAAAAACCGGTCCTGGAAGCAAAAAATGTCGTTCGTGAATTTAAAGAAGGGCCGCTGTCTGTTTCAGTACTGCGAGGGGTCAATTTATCCATACAAGCAGGGGAACAAATCGCTATCATTGGAAGTTCGGGATCAGGAAAAACCACGTTGCTTCATTTGTTAGGCGGCTTGGATCATCCTACATCAGGGGAAATCACTATCTTAGGTAACCGCCTGCAAGGTATCAGTGAAAAAGCCTTGTGCGCATTACGTAACCGTTATTTTGGTTTTGTATATCAATTTCATCACTTATTACCTGAATTTACCGCCTTGGAAAATGTTGCGATGCCGCTGTTAATTGGAAAAACAGCTATTGCAGAAGCTAAAGCCCGGGCAGCGGATTTATTAGAGAACGTAGGGCTTAAAGAGCGCTATTATCACAAAGTAGGGGAGCTGTCTGGCGGCGAGCGTCAGCGGGTAGCGATTGCCCGCGCTTTAGTCACCAAACCGCAGTGTGTCTTAGCTGATGAACCTACGGGTAATTTAGGGTTTATACCTTGGAAAATGGGATCTTGCATAGAACTAATTAGATTTAATTTAACTTCAGGATAAACCTCGGCTAATTTAAAGTCTGACTTTAGATTAGCCGGGGTTTGATTAGCGGGGTTTATGCCAATTCAATATCTTCTGTTTGCGGGCGCAAATGATAATCCAGGGTTTTTCTAAGGCCGGTTTCCAAATCCACACGGGGTGTCCAATCGAGATATTGTTTGGCATTCTGAACTGAAGGAACCCGATGCAGGGTGTCTTGATAACCGGTGCCGTAATAATCTTTGGAATCAACGGTGACGATCTTGGTCTTTGCAGCCAATGCACTATGGCTTGGATAGGTTTTAATGACTTTAACTAACAATTCTGCCAATTCTTTGATGGATACATCATTTTTGGGATTACCGATATTAAAGATCCTGCTGCTGGCACAATCATTTTTGTTTTCAATGATTTTCATCAAAGCATCGATCCCATCATCAATATAAGTAAAACTACGGCGTTGTTCGCCGCCATTAACCAGTTGAATATCTTTGCCATGTAAAATATTGCTGATAAATTGCGATAAAACCCGCGCACTGCCTTCTTTTTGATCCATCACGCTGTCTAATTTAGGGCCGATCCAGTTAAAAGGCCGAAATAGCGTAAATTGAAGTCCCTGATGTTTACCATAAGCGTAAATCACCCTGTCCATTAATTGCTTGCTGCAAGAGTAAATCCACCTTTCTTTATTGATAGGCCCTAAAATCAAGGGAGAAGTTTCTTCATTAAATTCGGGATCGTGGCTCATGCCATAGACTTCTGAAGTCGAAGGAAACAAAACCCGTTTTTTATGTTTGACGCAGTGGCGGATGATTTCAAGATTGGCTTCAAAATCCAATTCAAAAACACGGATTGGATCACTAATATAAGTTGCCGGGGTCGCAATAGCGACCAAGGGTAAAACAATATCGCATTTTTTGACGTGATAGGCTATCCATTCTTTATTAATGGTGATATCGCCTTCGATAAAATGAAAGCGATCATGCCCCAAACAATTTTGCAGTTTATGCTGGCTCATATCCATACCGTAAACAGACCAATTGGGTTGAGTATGTAAAATACGTTCTGTTAAACTGCTGCCGATAAATCCGTTGACACCTAAGATTAAAATATTCAAACCCATGACTATTTTTCCTCTGTATGATTAACATTCTCTTTGATTTCTTTTACGACAAAACGCGGGCGTTGCCGCACTTCCAGGTAAATCCGCCCAATGTATTCGCCGGTGATCCCAAGTCCCATCAGCACAATGCCAATCAAGAAGAACAAGATGGCAAATAAAGTGAATAAACCATAGGCTTCAGGACCTATGATCAAACGGCGGATCAATAAATAAAAAACAAATAGAGTGCTCAGCAGTGAAACACTCACACCGATTAAGGTAAAGATTTGCAGCGGAACCAGTGAAAACCCCGTGATTAAATCAAAATTATACCGAATCAGGCGATAGAGATTATAACTGGATGTCCCTAATTCGCGTTCAGCATGAGACACTTCAACTTCGGTGGGGTTACTCGCATACGTCAAGGCAAGTGCTGGAATAAATACGGTAGCTTCATTGCTTTTGACCATCAAATCGACAATATCACGCCGATAAGCCCGCAGCATGCAGCCTTCATCCTGCATATCAAGACTAGGAGCAATCTTTGCCCGTAAACGATTATGCCAACGGGATACCCACAAGCGCCAGCGGCGGTCTTTGCGTTGAGCTCGAATACCGCCCACGACATCATAACCCTCACCCATTTTTTCAACCAGTGTGGGGATATCTTCCGGCAGATTTTGTAAGTCAGCATCCAGTGTTACAATAATATCTCCCCGTACACGCTCAAAACCCGCCATAATGGCAATATGCTGCCCAAAATTGGTATTAAGATGAATAATGCGCAACACATCTTTGCGGCGCTCGTATAATTCATTCAATATTTCGGCAGATTTATCTTTGCTGCCGTCATTGATTAAAATGACTTCATAAGGCTTGCCATATTTGTCCATCACCCCTAACAAACGTTGATAAAGCGTTTCCAAAGATTCTTGCTCGTTGTGGACAGGGATCACAATAGAAATTTCAGGATGAGTTTTCATTAAGCAAGCTTCCTGTTAAAAATAGCGGCAATGGTTGCAATGACGTGATCTTGTTCAGCCTCTGTCATGTCGGGAAATAAGGGTAAGCTTACAATATGCTCACCGATATGTTCAGCGTGCGGGAAATCACCCACACGATAATCATAGTGTTTTTGATAAAAACTGAAAAGATGCGGTGCAGTATAATGCAATCCTGTACCCACATTGCGTTCTGCCATGGCAGTCATAAATTCATCACGGGAAAGTCCTGCTTTTTCAGGTACAATGAGAGGGGCAAACAAATGCCACGCGTGACGATTTGAATAAGCAGGAGATTGCGGCAATTGAAATTGTGGCCACCCCGCAAAGGCTTTTAAATAACGATTCGCAAGCAGGGTGCGGCGCGCAATAAAGTCTTCCAAATGGTTCAATTGATGTAATCCAATGGCAGCTTGAATATCCATCATATTATATTTAAAACCAGCAGCTACGACATCGTAGTGCTGCGAACCGCCTTTGGCAAAGCGATTCCAAGCGTTGGTTTTATCAATACCATGAAATCGTAAAATCTGCACGGTATGCGCAAGCGTGGGATCAGAGGTCGTTACACAACCGCCTTCGCCTGTGGTCATATTTTTATTAGGATGAAAACTGAAAACCTGGGTATCTCCAAAAGAACCAATGATTTTATCTTTATAAAAAGTTCCAATGGCATGGGCGGCATCTTCAATGATCCGCAGGTTGTGGATTTTGGCTATTTCGTAGAGCGGATCCAAATCAACCGCCAATCCTGCAAAATGTACGGGCATGATAGCCCGGGTTTTAGGAGTAATAGCCCGTTCAAGACGGCGAATATCTATATTATAGGTATGCGGTTCTACATCGACTAAAACGGGTTTTGCACCGGCTAAAACGATGGTATTAAGAGAGGCTACAAACGTCATGGCAGAGGTAATCACTTCATCACCAGGCTGTAGATCAAGGGCTAATAATGCGACATGAAGACCTGCGGTGCCCGAAGAAATAGGCAGGGCATGAGAGGTTTTCAAATAAGTTTTTAAAGCGTCTGCAAAGCGTTGAACCCGCGGACCTGTCGTTAACCAGCCTGATTTAAGACAATCCAGCACCTCAGCAATAGTTTCATCGTCAATAGAGGGTTTGGCAAAGGGGAGAAAAATTTCTTTTTGCATTCAATGACTCCTCTATCAAGTTCGAGATACCAAATAAACACCAATAATGATGACCGCAATACCAATAAGACGGGCTGGCGTCAGATTTTCCCCAAACCAATAATAAGCAAGAACGGCGCTTAAAATATACGCCAGACTTCCCATCGGATAAGCATAACTCACTTCAGTACGGGATAATACCAACAGCCAAAAAGCAACACTTAATACATAAAGAAATAAACCGGTAATAATAAAAGGGTTTACCATGACACGAAGGGCTGAGTTTAATAACACCGGCGCTGTAAAACTAAAGGCCCCCAGTTGATTCATGCCCGCTTTTAACAAAAGCTGAGCGGCTGTATTTAACATCACTGTGATAAGGATGAGAGAAAAAACAAGCATTGTGTAGACTTAAGACCTATTCTAAATAAAAGGATCGTTTTGTGCGGCACCAGTCTGGCAAAAAAGCCTCTGCACGGGATAAAGCACATCGGCTTGCATGATAAGCCGGATCGAGCCGTTTGACCAGAGCCCAAAAGTGTTTTGAATGATTCAAATGCCGGGTATGACATAGTTCATGAATTAACACATGGTTAACAAGATTAGGCGGCAAAAAGAGCAGCTTATCATTAAGACTGATATCGCCTCTATGCGAACAGCTTCCCCAGCGCCGGTGTTGAGATCGGATTTGTAAACTTCGATAGGGGAGAGCATGCTCTTCACTAAGGCGCTTTAGCCAAGGTTCCAAATGGATTTTAGCTTGATAATGTAAAAAATTTAAAAGTGCCTTGGTATAGCTTCTTTCATTATCGGGATCAGCATAAATCCAAAGGGTGTCGCCCAGCAGAGCTGCTTTGGGCCGGCTTTTCAGAGAGCTTGGGGTTTGATAATGAATGGGATATTCCACTGAAAGGGCAGTTAAACCTAAACGTGTTGGCCGTTCAGCAGGGGTAGCGGAACGCTCATAAGCTTTTAAAATGACTTCGCGATGGCGGTTGATCCACTCCACGTGTTCTTCTAATAAGCGCGGTATGACCTTTTGTGAGGCTTTTTTGGGCAAAATCACTTCAAGGCCATAATCAGGATGAATGCGTAATTGAGAATAGCGCGCACGCGTACTCACGCGAAGATGGTAGTGTGGTAACCAGGCAAGGGCAGGTGGTAAAAGAGGTACTTTTAACATGTAGCTACCTTTGCAAAATGATTTCCGGCGTATCCTCTTATTCTATATCAGCATATAGACCCTACTTCGGCCTCAGAAAGCCGCTAGCTTCACCCGCCCATCAAAGGCATGCGCTAGGGTTCCGCTGTCTACATATTCCAAATCGCCGCCCAAAGGAATGCCGTGAGCAATACGGCTCATGGCCAATCGATAAGGCTTTGCCAATTCACTAATGTAATGTGCTGTGGCTTCGCCTTCAACTGTTGAACCGGTGGCCAGGATCACTTCTTGTAGATCACCGCTTTCAAAGCGCCTTGCCAATTGCTCCATCCCTAAGTCTTCAGGCCCAATCCCATCCAGCGGCGATAAATGTCCTAACAAAGTAAAATAAAGCCCGCGATAAGTTCCGGTTTGCTCAATAGCCAGAATATCAATAGGACTTTCCACGATACACAATTGATGCTGCTCGCGCCTGGGGTTATCGCAAATAAGACACAAGGGCATTTCGCTAAAAGTGCGGCAGCGCTCGCAGCGGCGAACCTGTTCCATCGCCGTCAATAACGCTTGTGCCAACGCTTCGCCGCCTTGTCTATTTCGCTGGAGCAAATGAAAAGCCATGCGTTGTGCGGATTTTGACCCCACTCCCGGCAAAATCCGCAAATGCTGGATCAATTGTTCAATGAGCGGACTTAAACCCATGGTAACCTCGTTAAATGAAACGGTATCCTAACGCCTGTGGTCACATACTACTATGATGGGCATAACTGATTGATTTTCTGCGTGTCCTCAGCTCACATATCGTCAATTTATGCTGCGCTTTGGTACTCGACAATCAATCATTTCTGCTCCATCCTAGCGCATTTGACGACAGGCTCTAATTATCTGTTCCATCTTCTTCTAATTTACCAAACCCTTCTGGCAATTGCAGGCTCTTGGTTAAATCAGCTACTTTTTGACGAGAACCGTCTTCTACTTTACCAACGGCATCATTGATAGCCGCCATGACCAAATCTTCCAATACTTTTTTATTGCCTGATAAGAGACTTTGTTCAATGGTAACGCCTGTCACATAATAACGACCGTTCATCCGAACCGTTACCATACCGGCTCCGGCTGTACCACTGACTTCCATCTTGGCCAATTCTTCTTGCGCTTTTTGCATCCCGGCTTGCATTTCTTTTGCTTTTTGCATTAATGAACGTAAATTATCATCCATCTTATCACCTCTTTTTAATGTTATTGTTTATCTGCGAGGAGTGAATGCCCCTCGACAGACGAAGGCTCCATCTTAGCATCAAACAATGATTGAATCATCTGTACAGTATTATCACCTTTGAGACGAACTTTGGCCTCATCAATCATGGCCTGGTGTTTGACGGCGGCTTGTTTGGCAGGAGAAATGGTATCAGAAGTCCCCAGATTGATATGAAGTACTATCGGCTCTTTTAAATAAGCGCCAATCGCCTCGCCAAGCTGCTGTTTCTGGGTCGGGTTTAAAAGAGCGCGATGGCCAGGTTCCAGAATCAGTTCAACCTGGCTGCCCGCTTTGTTTTTTAAAGTGGTATGTTGAGCTAAAGCCCGCGTTAAGCCATCGATAGGCAATTGGGCAACAACTTCTGCCCATGTATCAGGCTGCAAAGATTGGATTTCTGCTGAAGTATGCTCTCCTGTTTTGGGTAAGGGGGCAACAGCTCTTGGAGAGTCAGCAGGCGGTAAAACCTGATTCATCTTGGACGGCGCTTGAGTTACGCTGACACTTGCCGGGGTAAAGGTATACAGCCTGATACACGCCATCTCAAAACCCATCCGGGGAGAGGGCGCTAACGGCAAATCACGCTTGGCAATCAATGCCATTTGATACAACAATTGGATTTCATCTATGCTAAAGTGGGAACTCAAGTTCATTATTTGATGACTTTGCAGAGCATGATTCTTCATTGCACCCGGGACAATGTGGGCCAGCGTTAATTGATGCAAAAGGCTGAGCAATTGATCAAAAACAGCATAAAAATCAGCCCCATCTTCAGCCAATTCAGCAACGGTTTGCAAGAGAGGCGCCGCAGACTCTTGTTTTAATTGAGAAACTAACGTTATCAACTTATTGTTATCCATCACTCCTAACATTTGATGGACTGAATCTGTTGTCAAAGAACGATTAGTGTAAGCAATGGCTTGATCGAGGAGCGTAAGCGCATCGCGTAAGCTGCCGTCAGCTGCTTCTGCAATCGCCGTCATTGCCGCTGTTTCGGCGGTAATGGCTTCTGCTTCGGCAATATGCGCTAATTGCCGGACCATTAATTCAGACGGGATGTGTTTTAAGTGAAATTGTAAACACCGTGATAAAATCGTGACGGGTAAACGCTGCGGATCGGTCGTTGCCAAAATGAATTTAACATGTTCTGGCGGTTCTTCTAAGGTTTTTAGCAGCGCATTAAAGCTATGACCAGACAGCATATGTACTTCATCGATCAAATAAACTTTAAAGCGGCCTTGGACAGGCGCGTATTGCACATTATCGAGCAAATCACGGGTATCTTCTACTTTAGTGCGAGAAGCCGCATCCACTTCAATCAAGTCAACAAAACGGCCGGCATCAATAGCCTGACAAGTCTCACAGGTATTGCAGGGTGTCGGGCTGATCCCCGCTTCACAATTAAAACATTTGGCAAGGATTCGCCCCAGGGTCGTTTTACCTACTCCCCGCGTACCTGTTAATAAATAAGCATGATGTAATCGCTGCTGAGTCAGCGCATTTTGCAAAGCTTGTAAGACATGTTCTTGACCTACCATGTCGGCAAAAGTACGGGGGCGCCATTTACGCGCTAGGACTTGATACGACATCTTGAGCTTCTTCCTAAGGCGGCAGCCTGATTAGCCGATTTTCGGCGCCCGAATCGATTGCTACCGCTGCTCCCTTCCGGGCCTGACGGGGTTTACAAGCTATCGTCGCGAAAGAACCAACCAGGCTCCCATGAAACTATCACTGGGCTTGAGTATTACTCAATCGCTAAAGCTTGGCAATGCTAAAGGCTAATCTTTGACCTTCGACAGCTTGTAAAAAAATGCCAGATGATTTAGTTTCCTTATAGTCATGGAGTTATCTTAAAGAAGAGGCCGCAATGTCAACCCGTTTTGAAAGCCTGCTCGAAGGATATCGTGAATTTCACAAGAAATATGTTGCCGCTGATCAATCGATAATGCGGCAATTAGCGGTCAAAGGCCAATCTCCTGAAGTGATGGTAATTGCTTGTTCTGATTCCCGCGTTGATCCCGCCTTGTTATTGCAATGCGATCCAGGAGATATTTTTGTAGTGAGGAATGTGGCCAATATTGTGCCGCCTTATGAAAAAGACAGCCATTATCATGGTACCAGTGCGGCGCTTGAATTTGCGATCCAGTTCTTAAAAATAAAAGACCTGATCTTGCTAGGGCACAGTCAATGCGGCGGTATCGAAGCATTATTAAATCCATCGAACCAACAACCGACTGATTTTATCAGCAATTGGGTTTCGATTGTTAAACAAGCCCGTTCACAAAATCATACTGTAGAGGATTGTGTGAAAGAAGCTTTGCATCATTCTTATCGAAACTGTTTAACTTTTCCCTGGATTGCGGATAAAGTCAGCCAGGGAAGCCTCGATATTCATCGCTGGTTCTTTGAGATACGAAGCGGGAAATTGTTTTCTTATTCCAACCGAAGTGATCACTATGAACCTTTGGTTTAAAAGTGAATGCTTTTAACTTAAACTTAGCAGAATATCTCTTCCCAAGCGGATGCGCTTATTCCCAACTGATTTATTTAACAAAATAACTACCCCGGTTTTTTGAGAAGGATTATAAGCCATATAGCCTGATGCACCATAACCCGAACAACTTTTGTCAACAAAGAAGGGTTGGCTTGAAAAAGTTTTGTTTTCAAGAAGTTTTTTAGTCTCAAAATCAGGGTTTTGGTGTTTATCAAGATAAAAATAGCTGTCTTCAGTATTTTTCTTTAACTGAGAGAGCAAATGCGCTTGCCACGCTAATTGTTCACAAGAAGCTCCGTCTTCAAAGCAATATTTATTTTTATGTACCATTGTAATGGCTTTGGCAAGCTCTCGGTTTGAAAGCACATTATTATCCATTTGTGCTTTAACAAAAAGAGCCATATCAGAGATAGTTGACTTTAACGAAGCAGCTGCAAACCAGACTGTCAGATTTTTGTCATAAGGGACAATATGATTGTCTTGATCGTAACCTGTCGTTATATATTTTTCTTTTTCGGAGGGAACCACCAGATAGGTTGAATGCATATCCAAAGGTTTTAAGAGATTTTTTTCTAAGATGGTTTGATAGGGTTCATGATAGACATTTTGTAACACATACCCCACCAAGCCTATACTCAGGTTGGAATAGTGGTATTCTGTTTCGGGAGGTTGAGCAGGAACAAAATGATTTAAATGATTTAATGCTTCACTATATGTCTGAGGAGGGGGATTAAAATCAAAGGGCAGGGAAGCGCTATGCCCTAATAATGCATTGATAGTCATTTGATCAAGGTTTTTATTAGAGGCTAATTCAGGGATGTAATCTGTAAAAGCGTTATTCAACGCTATTTTGTTATCAGCATCTGCAATCGCTGCCAGGGTTGCTGTGATACTTTTAGTAAAAGAAGCAATAGGGTAAATGGTTTGACTGGTAATGGGACGCTTTGTGGCAATATCAGCATATCCATAATTAAAGATAGTAATTTTACCTTTTTCAATCACAGCTATAGACAGACCATTGACATGGTTTTGTGCCATAAAAGTCTCTGCAAGACTATTGATTGTTTTAGTATCTGCCGCATAAAGGCTGGATGGCGTCAAAAAACATAACATGATTAAAAGTGCATATTGTAGACAACGCATTCTTTTCTTCCTGTCGATAAAATAAACCTATCCTATTATAATTAGGTGTAAGTTTTCAATACCGTAATAATAAAACAGGGGTTTTTATGAAATCAGGTTATTTCGTTTCAGCTTATGCCGCTTCTCCTTCTAGCAAAAACTGGGAGCCGCTCCTGGAAGCTGCTTATTTCCAAGGGTTAGTCTCTGATCCCCGTATTATAGGCATTGAACATCCTTTTTTGCCTGATAGTGAAAACTACCCTTTAGGGTGGTTAGCAGAACATATCCCCCATCATTTTTCATTAATCATCACAGCATTACCTTCTTTTATGCAAGCTGCTAAAATAAACCCCTTGCTGGGTTTGGCTTCCAATGATGAAGCAGGAAGAACAGCTGCTATGAAACAAATGGAAAAACTTAAAAATTACACCACCTCTTTAAATAAAGTTTTTGCGAGAAAAATTGTAAAAGCTATTCATTTTCATTCATTACCGCGCAATGATAAAAATACTATGCGAGGTAGTGAGGCCGCCTTGAAAAAATCGCTCAAGGAAATGAAAACGCTTGATTTTGACGAAGCACACTTAAATCTGGAACATTGCGATGCTTATATTCCTTCTCAATTAGCGGATAAAGGATTTTTATTGCTTGAAGAAGAAATTAATGCTTTGGGGGAAACAGGAAAATATGGGCTTGTCTTGAATTGGGCACGTTCAACAATAGAAGGGCGTTCTGTACAAACACCTTTGAAACACATTCAACAAGCTCAAAAAGCCCATTTACTGCAAGGCTTTTTTTTCTCAGGCTGTACAGACAAGGCAAATAGCGTGTATGGATCGTGGAAAGATACCCATATGCCGCCGAAAAATAGTATCAACGGAAAGTATTTAGATAATGACAGTTTATTAGGCGCAATAGAAATACAAAAAACACTGAATGCCTTATCACAAACATCAATGCCGCTTTACTTAGGCGTTAAAGTTTCTGATCGCGGTCTTGCAAAAGAAATCTCTCTAAAAACAGGATTAGCTCAAGAAACTATTACCGTCATTGATGGATTAAAAAAGCGACGATAAATTCTTTAACATTTTACTTTTCTTTGAGAATGTGATATGATTTATTAGTCAATTATGTTAGCAATATCTATTTATAAAAAGGAGAAAATATCATGAAGAAAAAGATATTAGCCATTCCACTTAGCATTGTTTTTTTAGCGTTTTCATTACCCTCCGTTCTGGCCAATACGCCGCCTTCTTCTCTTACCATGGAAGATATGTTAGCCCGTTTAGATCAGGCGGGATATCGTCAAATCCATCAAATTAAGTATAAAGACGGCGTTTATAATGTAGAAACTTATAATGATCAAGGTCAGGAAATAGAGCTTAATATCGATCCGCAAAATGTAGTCATTCCGCCCAAAAAAGGCGATAAACCCGCAATGACTATATTACAAGTTGCTCGTAAGGTAGGAGCTCAAGGATATACCCGTATCGAAGAAATTCAAATAGATGATGGGAACTATGAAGTCAAAGCTTATGATGCAAAAGGCAGCAGCGTCAAACTTGAGGTTGATCCTGTCACCGGAAGAATTAATAAGCAATTGTTTTAAGGGCCTTTTATAAGACGATGCTCTTCGCGTTTTTGCTTTTTCTTAAAACGCGAAGAGTATTTTTTTATTTACCATCAATAACTTATCCCGTCTCGACATTGTAATACTTAATTTCCTTTAAAAAACCATACAGAGCAATACATTGTTTTTTTATGGGCCATTATGGTATTATGTTCCGCTTTTCTATTTTTAATAAAAAAATTATATACAAGGGGAATTACAGTGGCGGCGCATCCAAAAGAAATTGAAGAAGCCTATTTTGCAAATCAATTTAACAATAAATCTGATTTACAGCGCATTCAAGCTCTAGCAGAACATTTAAAAGAATATGTGGAAAGTATTCAAGAAAATGAGCTATTCTACTATTCTATTTCTTCTATAAAGCAAGATTTTTCAAGTTATAATTCACCTGCTTACAGAGCATTACCCGGCTTCATTGCTTATGGCGCTTTGTATAATATTGCTTTAAGTTTAAATGAACTTGTACAAAAGCTGAAAGGGCTGCCCGATGAAGTTAATGGTGCTATTTTAGATAGAATGGCCGGCATCATCAGGGCGTTAGCCAAATTGTGGTCTGCCGAACTGGGGATTACTCTTTGGAACCCGCTTGGCAATATTCTGGGTTTATTAAACGACATATTTGGTGAAAACGGCTTGTTGAAGCAAACTCAAGATATTTTGCCCCAATTGGTCGATGTAATATCTTCAACAAATAATAAAGTATTACTGGTCGATCTAAGTCAATTATTTGCTAATCTATATGTGTCACTGCAATGTATTCATTTATTTGGATTAGCAAATACAATGTTAAACGCCTATTCGCAAGATAAACAGCGAAAATTAGGCTCTTTGCTTGCTTCAATAGAAAATCATCATGAAACATTAAAAGATCTTCTTTTTAAGATAACGTTACCCGCCGAAGAACGCAACCTAGAAGAAAATGAGAAAGCAGAAGCAGAGAAGGAAGAAGAATTATTGCCTTTAAGATTCGAAGCAGCAAAAGAAGATGAAAAAGAAAATCTTCTTCGGGAACGTAACAAATTAGATTCTATGCTGAAAATGTTAAAAGAAGATATAAATCTTATAATCTTAGTTGGTTTTTACAAAATAGAACTTATAGAAAAACAAACACAAAATATAGCCGATGAATCTAAAAAAGAATCTGCGATAGCATTAAAGATAGAAGAATCTCAAAGAGCGATTCATGAAATCAGTCAGACATTAGAAGGTATTTTAATTTTTAAAGAAAAGCTATCTCTTATTCTCAATACGGTTGAAAACCCAGTCCATTCTGAAGATAAAAAACTAAAAATGTTATTTGACTCTTTTTCTACCGAAGAAGATTTTATAAGAATGCTTGATCGGGCCAATGCTTCTGATCAGGACAGCAAAAATTATCTCACTGCCTATGCTCAGCATAGGAGTTCGAAAAGCAGTATGGCTTCTTATACTTACGCTGCCATTTCCTCTTATATATCCGGGAATTCCCGGACGGTTAATAGTGATGATTTAGTGCCTCTGATTCAACGTGCCGTAACACAAGGGGAAGAAGAAATTGCACAACACCAGGAAAATATCGAATTTGAGACAGGGAACTTAACACGATATCAATTTGATCTGAATAAAATTGGTGCAAAAATTAAAAAACTTGCTGAAAATTTACAAGAAGAGTACCGATATTTTATTAATGATGAAAAACAACAGGCATTAATTTTCTCTATGTGTGAAAATAATACATCTAATCAGCTTCAAAAATTAACTGATCTTCATTCACGCTTAGAGACCGCTATATCATTCTGTCTCAACATCGAAAATATACAAATTTTGATAAATAACATGGGAATTGTGCATGCTATTAAATTAATTGATAATATATTTTCTACGTTAGAAGCTATTAATAATCTGGAATATGTAAACGCTTCTGCTATTCTGGAACAGTGGAACAAAGTATGCAATCAATATGTTTTAGGGATAAACAGTCCGAATGCTGATTCTGTCAAACTATGGGCACAAACAAAATCCACGCTATTTGCCGGAAATGTTTTACAAATCCAAAGAATTGAATATGACTTCAAGCAAATAACGAACTTTATTGCTGAGTTACAAAAAGAAAAGGATTCTGCCTTCATAAAAACAAGTAGTTATTACAAGTGTATTAGTGAGATCCTCAAAAACCATATGCTATTTGTTAATGCATGGAAACATGAGATGTTAAACGAATCAAAAATTCATAGGCTTCATGTTTTCAAGACACAAACTCAGGAAGTCATACAAAATTTTATATCCACCAGCATTGGAATTTCCAAAAAGCCTCTGGAAGGTCTAAAACAAAGATTTAATGATGTGGTAAACGGCACTATAATCAGTAATAGCGAATCTGTTAAAAGCTCTTCGGGTATTATGTTAGCGCCGTAAAAAGTTAATATTTCGCTCACGTGGTTATATTCTGCGTGAGCGGCTTTTATTAAGAAAAGTGTATTGCAGGTTATATTGATATTTTGTCTATGCAGCCAGGGCCTGAAGGTAGCTCTCATTTTTAGGTCAAAATTTAGCCTTATTTTTCACTTGCCAAAAGAATGTATCTCCTTTAGGCTTGGCGCTTTCCGGTTCTACATTGGGTGTGGAGAGATGTCCGAGTGGCTGAAGGAGCACGCCTGGAAAGTGTGTATACGGTAACCCGTATCGAGGGTTCGAATCCCTCTCTCTCCGCCAGTTTTGCGTTTTGACAGATTCACCTTCATTCAAGGTTGTTAAAATAACCCTATAGTTCAACATCTTACAAGCAAACTTCTTACATAGAGTGCTACTAAAGTTCCTTGACTTCTTCTTCATACAGGGGTAAATTTAGGGGTAATCCATGCTATCGATAGAGCAGTTACCCCTATGAAACTCAAAGATACCATGCTGCGCCGTGTGAAGCCCGCTGCCAAAACGCTTAAACTTTTTGACGGCGGAGGCTTATACCTTCAAATTACCCCGCAAGGCGGTAAACGCTGGCGCTTAAAATACTATTTTGAAAACAAAGAAAAATGCCTCTCTCTGGGTACTTATCCTGAAGTGTCTTTAAAAGAGGCTCGTTGTCAGCGCGATGAAATGCGGAAACTCCTTGCCCGCGGTATCGATCCGAGTACACAACGTCAAGCCATGAAAGCCAGCCGCGCTGATCAGGAAGCCAACAGTTTTGAAGGTATTGCTCAAGAATGGGTTACACGGTGTCAATCTACATGGACGCCCAAGCACTGTACCTTAACGTTACGCCGCTTGGAACGGGATGTTTTCCCGTGGTTAGGTCGTTTACCGATTGCTGAAATCAGCGCTTCACAATTACTGACAACACTGCGCCGTGTGGAAGAGCGGGGCGCCCATGAAACAGCGCATCGTTTGCTCAGTGTATGTGGCCAGGTATTCCGATATGCCATCGTAACTTGCCGTGCTGAGCGGGATATAGCAGCTGATTTGAGAGGTGCTTTAGCTGCAGTTAAGAAAAAACATTTTGCAGCTGTAGTAGAACCCAAAGAAGCAGGTACATTGCTACGCATGATTGATAGTTATCAAGGCTCATTTATTGTTGCCTGTGCCTTAAAGCTTGCCCCTTTAGTCTTTGTGCGCCCCGGTGAATTGCGCTG
>JAJNDI010000036.1 GCA_021156325.1 Gammaproteobacteria bacterium | reverse complement strand
AATACTGTTTCGTGCCTTTGCGATTTATTATGCTGAGAATAGTCCACCAGGCTATTTTGTAATTGATACAAGAGAGGAATGCAGCCTTCGTCGTGAGCCAATTTGAATAATCTGCTTTTGGTTACACAGCCCAATTTTCTCAAAATATTATTGATATGAGTTTCTACTGTGCGATGAGAAACTGATAAAACAGGCGCAATTTCCTTAGTGCTTTTGCAATGAATATAGAGCGATAAACATTGTATCTCACGTAAGGTTAAATGCGTGGAAGTCAATCTTTGATTAAATTGATTAGCGGCTATTTGGGTGAGTTCTTTAATAAGTGTCTTATGATCCGGATGGGTTTGTGGAAGTGTTTCTTGAAAGAGCGGCGATGAATAAAAATCCGTATGTAAAATAACATGTGTTAAATGTTCTACTGTTTTAGGCCCATCAAATAAAAACAATAAAAAATGGTTAAATAAAAGAGTGGTTTCTATATAAGCTCCAGCTTTGTTCGCTTCTGAGAGTGCTTTTATTTTTCCTATTACTCTAATTGCGTGTTCTTGCTCGATGATTTGATCTAATTGATAACCCCGGTAAGCAGGATGCTGGATATAATCATAAAAAGCTTGAATCAGGGGTTTCCTTCCGACAGCGCTAATCATCGGCGTTTCGACCAGTACCTGATCACTCATCAGGTTTGTGATAGAATCAGGTGTTACCTTGGCATGGAGTGAAAGCAAACATGCCTTAAGCTCCGTGGCAAATTCCATGATAAAGTCCTTGTATCCAAAACAATCATCTATTTCTTCTTAATCTTAATGAGAACCATTTTAGTCCTTAACTTTTCGCAAGGCAAGCCATACCGATTGAAGCAAAAAATAAGGGCTGCGGGGGTTGATTTCCTTTTTTTATCCCTTATCTATAAAAACAAACCGGCGATCAGGTTTGCTCTAAATTGGACAGTAAATGACCTATTTAGGGGTACCCACTCCCCCCCCGCATCGGTATAATAGGCCCCCTTGCGAAAGTGGCGGAATTGGTAGACGCACTGGATTTAGGTTCCAGCGGGGTGACCCGTGAGAGTTCGAGTCTCTCCTTTCGCACCAAGCGGGGTGTAGTTCCTTTATCGTCATAGCACAACATACATATATAGGTGGGGTATGCAAGTCATGAGTAATGAGCCAGTCAATCTGGAAGTTTCTATTGAATCAATGGGCGGGTTACAGCGGCGGATGACGGTTATTGTCCCGGAGACCGCTGTATCGGAACGGGTGGCCTCTCGGTTAAAGGATTTGAGCAAAACGGCAAGAGTCGATGGTTTTCGTAAAGGCAAGGCGCCTTTTTCAGTATTGAAACGTCAATATGGCGATGCCGTTTATGCGGATGTCGTTAATGATACGATTGAAAAAACCTTAAGTGAAGCCTTTGAGAAGGAATCTTTACAACCTGCCGGTCATCCGACACTGGAATCCATTGAAGCCCATGAAGGAAATCCCTTGCATTACAAGGTTTCCTTTGAAGTTTACCCTGAGATCACCTTAACGCCTTTAGAAACATTGGAGATAGAAAAACGCCATGCCGAGATAAGTGAAGCGGATGTTGATAAGGCTATTGACGAGCTTCGTGAAAGTTCAGCGCAGTGGCACATCATCGACAGGGCAGCACAGGAAAAAGATCGTCTCAAAATTGATTTTGTCGGCATGATGGAAGGTACGCCTTTTGAAGGCGGCAGTGCTTTAGGGCATTTGTTAGAAATTGGCTCTCAAAGCTTTATTCCTGGTTTTGAATCCCAATTGATAGGTATTAAAGCAGGGGATAAAAAAACACTGGAGCTTAGTTTTCCTGCAGAATATCACCAGGCTTCTCTGGCGGGTAAACCTGTTCAATTTGAAGTCACCGTTCATGAAGTTGCTGAAAAACGGCTGCCTGAATTAAATGCCGAATTTTTTCAAGAAAAACACCAGATCGAAAATGGTGACCTCAATGCGTTTCGGACAAAAGTACGTGAGCGGATGCAGCGAGAACTTGAACAACACTTGAAGCGCGAATTAAAGAGATCACTTATTGAAAGTATTGCTTCACGGCATGAATTTGAACTCCCCAAAGCGTTAATCGAGCGGGAAATCGATAGCCGCGTGAAAGCTTTTAAACGTAACTTCCAACAATATGTAGGGGGCTTAAAAAATTTACCTGAAATCGATCGGGAACTTTTTCGGGAAGAAGCTGGCCGCGGGGTAAAAGTTGGACTTTTATTTACAGAGATCGTAAAACAATTTGATCTGAAGGTCTCTGAAGAGGATCTCCAGAACGAGATTAAAAAAGCTTCTCAACCTTATGAAAATCCAGAACAAATGGAAGCTTACTTTATGTCGAATGTGAAACAGCGTGAGCAGTTTGAGGCATTGGCCCTGGAAGAAAGGCTGGTTGATTTAGTTCTTGAAAAGGCTAAAATAAAAGAAAAAACAATTAGTTATCAGGAAGCCATGCAGGTCAATAAGGAAGAGGTATAAAAAAAGGAATGAATCAATACAACAGGCCCACACAAATACCCGTGACTAACACGGGGCTGATCCCCATGGTCATTGAACAAACATCTCGCGGGGAACGTTCTTATGACATTTATTCCCGCCTTTTGAAAGAACGGGTTATCTTTATTGTCGGTCAAATTGAAGACAATATGGCCAATCTGGTGGTAGCCCAGCTCTTGTTTTTGGAAGCTGAAAATCCCGATAAAGATATTCATCTTTATATCAATTCTCCCGGCGGAGTATTGACAGCGGGGTTGGCTATTTACGATACCATGCAGTTTGTAAAGCCCGATATTCATACTCTCTGTATTGGTCAAGCTGCCAGCGCGGCGGCTTTTTTGCTGGCAGGGGGAGCTAAAGGCAAGCGTTACAGTTTGCCCAATTCACGGATGATGATTCATCAGCCCCATGGCGGTTACCAAGGACAAGCGACGGATATTGAAATCCATGCCAAAGAAACGTTGTTGCTGCGGCATCAGATGAATCAGATCATTGCGACCCACACAAACCGCAGTATTGAACAGATCCACGAAGATACAGACAGGGATCGTTTCATGGGGGCCGAAGAAGCCATCCAATATGGTTTAATTGACGGGGTGCGTACCAAACGTCAAGTAAAGACCCCTACCAATTGAAAAGAATGGATGCCGGACAAACGTCTTAGAGGCTGCATTGACCCAGTGTTTGCAGGAGCGGGTAAGTTATGCAGCAAAACTGTTTTATGTTAAAATAAGAGGTAATTAATGAGCAAACAATATGGCGATAATGATGAAAAACTATTGTTTTGTTCTTTCTGCGGTAAAAGCCAGCATGAAGTGCGAAAACTCGTTGCAGGGCCGTCTGTGTATGTTTGTGACGAATGCGTTGCTTTATGCAATGATATTATTCGGGAAGAAATTCAAGAAGCAGTAACCAACGATGAAGGCTTTATTTTACCAACGCCTCGTGAAATTCACCGATTTTTAGATGAATATGTCATCGGTCAGGAAGTGGCAAAAAAGATATTGTCTGTTGCCGTACATAACCACTATAAACGGTTAACGACGGACAAAAAAGACAAAGAAATAGAACTCAGTAAAAGTAATATTTTATTAATAGGCCCGACCGGCAGCGGAAAGACGCTCTTGGCGGAGACTTTAGCGCGAATATTGAATGTGCCCTTTGCGATTGCTGATGCAACCACCTTAACGGAAGCCGGTTATGTGGGTGAAGATGTCGAGAATATTATTCAAAGATTGTTGCAAAAATGCGATTACAATGTTGAAAAAGCCCAGACGGGGATCGTGTATATCGATGAAATCGACAAGATCTCCCGTAAATCCGATAATCCTTCAATTACGCGGGATGTCTCAGGTGAGGGCGTTCAACAAGCCTTGTTAAAACTGATTGAAGGCACGATTGCCTCAGTTCCGCCTCAAGGCGGGCGCAAACATCCGCAGCAAGAATTCTTCCAAGTGGATACTTCTAAAATTTTATTCATCTGCGGCGGCGCTTTCGCAGGATTGGACAAAATCATTCGCGAACGTTCAGAGCATAGCGGTATTGGTTTTGGAGCAGAGGTGGTCAGCAAAGATGACCGCCAGCAAATGGATAAGATTTTGCAAACCGTTGAGACAGATGATTTGATCAAGTTTGGATTGATCCCTGAATTTGTTGGAAGGCTGCCTGTGATTGCCAATCTGCACGAGTTGAATTTGGAAACGTTGATTCGGATTTTAACAGAGCCTAAAAATGCGCTTATCAAACAGTATGTCAAATTGTTTAACATGGAAGAAGTAGAATTGGAATTTCGTGAAGGGGCTTTGCGCGCGATTGCTGAAAGAGCGATGGCCCGTAAAACGGGTGCGCGTGGATTACGTTCTATTCTTGAGAAAATTTTATTAGATACGATGTATGAGTTGCCTTCTTTGGAAGAAGTCAGCAAAGTGGTGATTGATGAATCTGTGGTTGCTGAAGCCAGCCAACCCATGTTGATTTATCATCACCGGCAAGCAGCGTATAACAAAAAAAATGCAAAGTTAGCGAATGACAAAGGCAGAGCAACATAAATTTTATTTCCTTTGAAAAGAGGGATTGCGTAGCGGCAGGAGGGATTTTATGGGACAAGCAGAATTAACAAAGGGTATATCACCAATGGATAAAGTCTATGCAGTATTGCCATTACGAGATGTAGTCGTTTATCCCCACATGGTTATTCCTTTATTTGTAGGACGGGCCAAGTCGATTGCTGCACTGGATTCAGCGATGGCTTTGCATAAACAGATTTTTCTGGTTGCGCAAAAAGATGCGGGCAACGATGATCCGACTATTGGGGATGTCTATGATGTAGGCTGTATTGCAACGATTTTGCAATTATTGAAATTGCCCGATGGGACGGTAAAAGTGCTGGTTGAAGGCATAGAGCGTGCTAAAGCTTTGCATTATGAAGAACATGTTGATTATTTGTCAGCTCGTGTCGACCTTATTAAGGAAACAGAATTTTCAGGCCGGGAAGCGGATGTTATTTCCCGCTCGGTGTTAACGCAGTTTGAACAGTATGTCAAATTGAATAAGAAGATCCCCCCTGAAATTTTGACAGCGCTTGCTGGTATTGAAGAACCTGCGCGGCTTGCTGATACGATTGCAGCACACATGTCGATTAAGCTTGATGCAAAACAAGCTGTTTTAGCGGAATCTCATCCTCAAAAACGCCTTGAGATGTTAATGGGATTAATGGATGATGAAATCGATATTTTGCAAGTTGAGAAAAATATCCGCCGTCGTGTCAAACGCCAAATGGAAAAAAGTCAACGGGATTATTATTTAAATGAGCAAATGAAGGCTATTCAAAAAGAATTAGGCGATGCAGAAAATGGTCCTAGTGAGCTAGAACGTCTGCAAGCAAAAATTGAAAAAGCGGGGCTTTCCAAAGAAGCGAAAGAAAAAGCCAATGAAGAGCTTAATAAATTAAAACTCATGTCGCCGATGTCAGCAGAAGCGACAGTATCCCGTAATTATCTGGATGTTTTGGTGAATTTGCCTTGGAAGAAAAAGAGCAAGATAAAACATGATCTGGCCAATGCTGAAAAAATTCTGGAAGAAGATCATTACGGTTTAGAAAAAGTTAAAGAACGCATCATTGAATATTTAGCGGTACAACAACGGGTGAAGAAATTAAAAGGCCCTGTTTTGTGTTTGGTAGGGCCGCCGGGTGTGGGTAAAACTTCATTAGGACAATCTATTGCACGTTCCACAGGCCGTCATTTTGTACGTATGTCTTTAGGCGGTGTGCGTGATGAAGCAGAAATTCGCGGTCATCGCCGTACCTATATCGGGGCACTCCCCGGTAAAGTCTTGCAAAAACTGGCAAAGACGGAGGTTAATAATCCGCTATTTTTATTGGATGAAGTAGATAAGATGGCGATGGATTATCGCGGCGATCCAGCGTCTGCCCTGTTAGAAGTGCTTGATCCAGAACAAAACCATACTTTTAACGATCATTATTTAGAAGTGGATTATGATCTCTCTGAAATTATGTTTGTTTGTACAGCCAACTCGATGAATATACCAAGCCCCTTATTAGACAGGATGGAAGTGATACGCATTCCGGGGTATACCGAAATTGAGAAATTACATATTGCTGAAAAACATTTGATCTCCAAGCAAATCGCACAACATGGTTTGCGTAAAGGAGAATTGACGATTGAGACAGAAGCGCTTCGCGAGATTATTCATTCTTATACGCGTGAAGCCGGTGTCCGTAATTTGGAACGTGAAATTTCAAAACTTTGCCGAAAAGTGGTGAAAGAATTGTTGTTGAATCCCAAGCAAAAAACACGGCGGATAACAGTGCGTAACCTTGAAAAATATTTAGGTGTGAAACGCTTTCGACATGATATTGCCAGCAAAGAAAATCAGGTGGGACAAGTCAACGGTTTGGCATGGACAGAAGTGGGCGGTGAGTTATTAACCATTGAAGCGGCCACCGTGCCGGGTAAAGGCAAAGTAACGTGTACAGGCCAGTTGGGGGATGTGATGCAAGAATCCATTCAGGCAGCAAGTACCGTTGTACGTTCTCGGGCTGCATCGCTTGGGATTACCCGTGAGTTTTATGAAAAACATGATATGCATATTCATGTACCAGAAGGCGCCACTCCGAAGGACGGCCCCAGCGCGGGTATCGGCATGTGTACTGCGATAGTGTCAGCATTGACGGGGATCCCTGTGCGATCGGATGTGGCGATGACAGGTGAAATTACGCTGCGCGGTGAAGTGTTACCGATTGGCGGCTTAAAAGAAAAATTATTAGCGGCAGCCCGCAGCGGCATTAAAAAAGTCATTATCCCTGAAGAAAATCGCCGGGATTTAAAAGAAATTTCAGAAGTAATCACAGAAGGGTTGACGATTCATCCTGTCCGGTGGATAGATGAAGTCTTAGCGCATGCGCTTACCGCAATCCCGCAGCCTTGTGAGGATGAAGCGGGTGAAGCAGAGGTTAAAACTAACCCAAGCAGCAGACGTGGGAATAAAGGGCGCGGCAAATCGGGCGGGAAGCCGGCTACGCATTAGTGTTTAAAAGCGAAAGGTATAGAGAGTTTGCTTGACAATAGGGTATAGCAGCGGTATAAATGCCGACAGCTTTAGCGATGGGTAAGAAAAATGAAAAGGGGATGGAATGAATAAAACAGATTTAATTGAAACGGTTGCAGGTGTTGCTGATTTATCCAAAACGGCTGCAACAGAGGCCGTGGAAGCGATTGTTCGGGCTATTACAGAAGCGCTGTGTAAAGGTGAGCAAGTGGCAATCACTGGCTTTGGCACTTTTCTAGTAGGCAGCCGCGCGGAACGCACCGGGCGCAATCCGCAAACGGGTAAAGCGATTACGATCGCGGCATCGAAAACACCGCGTTTTAAGCCCGGTAAAGGCTTGAAAGAAGCGGTTAATGGAACAAAATAAATAAAAAGAAAAGACCCCATGTAATGATGGGGTCTAAATTTAATAGATTTACCTTTTTTATTGTGGCATATCGGGTGCTTAGCTCAGTTGGTAGAGCGTCGCCCTTACAAGGCGAATGTCGGGGGTTCGAACCCCTCAGCACCCACCAGAAATATCTGGAGTGGTAGTTCAGTTGGTTAGAATACCGGCCTGTCACGCCGGGGGTCGCGGGTTCGAGCCCCGTCCACTCCGCCAATTGGTGGGGATCTTAATCTTAAGATCCCTTTTTCGATAGAGATGGTGGGCGTAGCTCAGTTGGTAGAGTCCCGGATTGTGATTCCGGTCGTCGTGGGTTCGAGTCCCATCGCTCACCCCAATCCTCGTTTGTTACTTACCTTTCCATTTCTTCAATAACGCTTGTTTTCTTAAACAGTACTGTTTTAGCCATTAAACCTAATACTGTTAGAACCACATAGACTGAAATCAATTTAGCCGGTGTATTAGCTTGTATAAAACTTAAAAGATAAGAAACCACAGCAGTGATCCCGGAAGCCAGGAGCATCATCACGGCGGCATTGGTACCGGCAACAGAGCGCAGCATAGAAGAACAACGAGCGAGACCGCACGGATAAACAAATGCGCTGGTCATAAAAGCAAAATAACTGGCAATTAACACCAATGCTAAGCTTCCCGCATACAACAGGGATAATAGCAGACAAAGAAACAATATAATGAATGAGCCAATCAAGAGGTATTGTATGATTCGCTCAGGAGTTGAATATTTTAAGGCATAACGGCAAGCAAAGGTATTGATAAGAAAGAATATTCCCATACTAAGCGCAATGTGGCCATACTGGACAACGGATTGATGAAAAATTTCTTGTAACAAAAAAGGGCACAGCACATGAAAGGTAATGATACTTGCATAGGTAAGACCCATTGCAATACCAATTCCCATAAAGTGGCGGCATTTTACAACAGTGAGGACATTTTGTTTGATTTGCCGGCTGTTAAATGGCAGAGGGTTATTGCCTGTTTCTGGAATGAAAAAATAAGCGCCTAAAAAAACCAAAAGACCGTATATTGCAAAAAACACATAACAGGCTTGCCAACCGAAATAAAATTGCAAATAACCTCCTATAGCAGGCCCGATAACGGGGCCAATGCCCCAAAGTCCTGCCATAGTGGGGGCAAGTTGTATCAAGCGTTTTAGAGGCAAAATGTCAGAAAAAATAGCCCGGGAAACGACTCCGGCTGCACCGAAGGTTAGACCTTGGATGAAACGTAAAAGTAATAAGAGAAAGAGACTGGTTGTAAAAATAGAGGTAACACTTGCTAGGACAAATAGAAACAAACTGATAGTAAATACCTTACGCCTGCCCAAGCAATCAGTTAATAATCCGATGAAGAAATTACCTGAAACATATCCTACCATATAAGAAGCAATCAGGTTTTTGGTTATGCTCGAAGAGGCTTCGAGTGCAATACTCATGGCAGGCAAAGAAGGGGCTAACAGATCAATACCCATGCCAATTAAAGGGAAGAGGGAGAGTATAGTAAATAAAATAAGGTTCAATCGTTTTGGTGATAAGGTATCCGCCAAGGGAGAAGGAGTTTGTGTCATGATGCTCTCTAAGAAAAAACAACAGAAAGATGACTATAACATAGTTGCCGCGCTTATTAATCGCGTTAGTGTTCTCATTAAAAGGATGTTTGATTCTGTAAGGTTTATAAACAGAAATAAGGTTTGCTTGTATTCAGCTTAGAAATTGATAAAATGACGGCTCTTGGGGGCCGTTAGCTCAGTTGGTAGAGCAGCTGACTCTTAATCAGCGGGTCATAGGTTCGAGCCCTATACGGCCCACCAAAAATTCTACAAATACAACTCATTCGGAACGATATTCATTGTTTAAATTTCACTCAAGAAATAAACAAGAAAAATGAATCAGCTACTCTTAAATAATATATTCATTAGGTGTATACTTCTTTAAATTAAGAAAGATTGCACGAAATAGCAAAAGCTGTCCTGGCGGTTTATTTAAACTTCATCCTAGAATAACTAAAATAAAAATTATCCTTCTTTCCCTACCTTTATATAATTATCAGTAAAATGACAAGAATAATATTTTCCTGTTGAAAGAGCAGAGAATTCTTTAATAGCCCATTGGGGTTTTTACAGTTTTTTACTAACGAAAGGAACTTATAATATGCTAGGCTACGAACAACTTTTATCAACTTCATCAAGTTCATCTTCTTCCAGTGTGTTTGCCGGCAATGCGGCTTCAAACTCTTTAATAACTGAAGAGCATAACAACTATCTAAGAAATACTGCCAGGAAACCAAATGGTGCAACTGTTGATGCTCTTGTTCAGGCAAGTTTACAGTTATCCAGGAGGGATAAAAAGAAATTGGGAAAAAAGGGAGGAAAATGTCTTGCAACATGGGAAAAGTGTAAAAGGGAAGTTTCTGCTCTCAAGGTCTTAGATAATAGATTGATCCTCAGTGGTCATAGTGATGGAGAAATTACGTGTTGGGAAATGGACCAAAAAACAGGAGAAGCCAGATATTTGGCTACATGGGACGGCCATCAAGATAAGGTTAGTACTTTTGTGATCTTAGATAGTAGATGGGTATTAAGTGGAAGCTGGGATGCAACGATTAAATGGTGGGAAACAGATAAAAAAACAGGAAAAGCTAGATGTCGGGATACCTGGTCAGGATATAAAGGTGATGATCTGGAATACATACCCGATTCGATGCGCGGCGTTAGTAGTTTGATTGCTTTGGATGAGAGGCGGATATTAAGTGCAAGCCAAGATGGGACGATTAAATGCTGGGAAATAGACAAAAAAGCAGAAAAGAGCAAATGTCTGAATGCTTGGAAAGGCCACGAGGAAGGTGTGTCTGTTATTGCAATTTTAAGCAAAAGGAGAATATTAAGTGCAAGTGCAGATGGTCCGGAGATTAAATGTTGGGCGATAGATAAAGAGAGGGGGGAAGCTGTCTGTCTAGAGACATGGATGGCAGATTCAGACTGGGTTTATTCTCTTGCTGTTTTAGAGGATGGTTTGGTGTTAATTGGAATTTATGAGGCTATTGAGTGTTGGAAAATAGATGAAGAAACAGGAAAAGCAACCCGCTTGGATATATGGGAATGTAACTGGGGCAAGGGAGCAGATGGGGTATGGGGTGGAGGAGTAGAGGCTCTTGCAATTTTACCCAACAAATGGGTGCTAAGTGAACATCAAGAAGCTATTCAGTGTTTAGAAGTAGATAAAGAGACGAGTAAAATTAAACCTTTAGAGCTTTGGAAAGGACATACTGGAAGAGTTAGTACCTTACAGACATTAGATAAAGGATGGGTGTTAAGTGGAAGTGAAGATTATACAATTAAATGTTGGGAAGGAATACAATCTTTAATAAAAATCATCGAGAAATCAATGTTTGATTTGCTTAAAATAGCTCGAATTTTTTTAGTGCAAGAAGTCGACTCCAGTTTGCCTATTGAAATAAAGTTTGAAATCCTGGAAAAATCAATAGGAGAGGCACGTAAATTCTTGCCAAAAGCGCTCATCCTGTGTTGTCTTAACTATGCAGCGAATAGATCGACATTACATGAAAATGCACTGAGTAAAGAAGAATTTCTAAGCTACCTTGGTTTGAAACAAAACAAAAGTATTGAAACTGAACAGCCCTCCGGAGCCACGGCAGAAATTCATTCTGAGAGTGCACTAGGGTTGCGTAAGCGAGAAAGGGAAATCAATCTTAATTTTTTGGGAAATCCTTGGGAGCGCCAAAGTCAAAGAATCAAGGTTGGCGAAAAAGAAGAAGTAACAGAAAGTTTATCGTGCCCGACCCTCCATGAAGAAGAGTTCTCATTGTGACAAATGGATTATTAAGTTAGGAGAAGATTACCCATGAAAGTACTTTATATGCATGCAATACCGGAAACTCTTGTTTCAGTACTACGTACTGGAAAAATGCCTGAAAACTATTTAGAGAGAACTATCGATTTATATCAAGAAGTTGGAAATTGTATACAATCTTCTTCTCCTGTGGTGCAGCCTGTTTTTTTAATTGAGATCCTCGTTCCAGAAAACAGCGATATCAAGTTTAAATTTTTTTATGAAGAAGAATCGCTTGTAAAAATACAAGCACAACAAATAAAATCCATTTGGATAACTCATGTTTATGCTTATGATAAGGCTGGATATGATTTGGCTAAAGAATGTATCAAATTGAATGAGAATGGCATCCCTGTCAGCGTTAAAAAAGAATTTTTCAGAGAAAATAATAAAATTGATTCAGACAAAAAAGATTGCCCCATAGAAGCAAATATTCCCGTAACATTCCCTGTTACCTTTATGGAAAAAGGAAGTTTACTTGATTCAAAAATGCAAACGCTGGTTAATACTGTAAATTGTGTTGGTGTCATGGGGAAAGGGATTGCAAAAGAGTTTAAGGCTAGATTTCCTTTAATGTTTGTAGATTATAAAGAAAAATGCAAGTCTGGAGAAGTTGTTATAGGAAAACCTTACTTATTTAAAGATGAGCATAACTTGATAATAAATTTTCCTACCAAAAAACATTGGAGAAACTCCTCATGTTTGGAAGATATTGAAGAAGGTTTAAAATGGCTTGTTCAACATCTTAAGGAATGGGGAGTTACATCTATAGCTATTCCTCCGCTGGGTTGTGGTAATGGTGGACTTGATTGGAAAGAGGTTAAGCCCTTAATATTAAAATATTTGGGCGATGTAGGTATTCCAATTGAAATTTATCCTCCTCTTATCAGCGTAAAACAAGAGAATAGAACAAAAAAAAGAAAACGTGAAGATTGCTCGAGTAAACAAGCCAAGCTGACAGATCTTTTTTATCATCCAAAAGATACATCATTAGATACAACAAAGGATAGTCCTAATGAACAAAATATTGGAATGAATTCAGAGAATTCAAAAGGAATTTAATAGCCTTATTGTACCGATATAGCCGCAATCTCTACTGAAGAGTTGGTATGATCCGAGAGATCAAATTCATTTCGTGAAAGTAGGCTTATGTACGCGAAAATATCGTTATGTAGCTAGAAATAGCTAAAAGTATCTTTTTGTTTTCCTATATGGGCTAATGTTGTAATCTATAGCCCAACAAATGAGCAGCAAGTTTAAAAATTTACTAGAAATTTATATGCTTATTATATTTAGCAGAACAAACTCTTAATCAGCGGGTCATAGGTTCGAGCCCTATACGGCCCACCAACAAAATCAAATCATTAAGAAGAAAATTTCTTTAAATTTTGCTTGTTGCTCCGGCAGTATTGAAAATTACCCCCGCTTTTACCCCCACATTTCGTATGGCTGTCTATAGCTGTTAGTAGATGAAGGTGGACATGTGAACTATCGATTTGTGCTAGTGGGTAACGAAGCTGAGATTTTTTATATCCGTTAAAAAATTAATTCTTGCGGTCAGGGCCGTGATAGCGGCTTCTTCTGTTTCTTGCGATTTCTTTTTATTCCCCCAATCAAATTATTGAGCCTCTTAATCTCTTTGGGATAATGATTCTTGGCATCTAACTCAAGGTGACGCTGAAAATAATAGATAATAGTACTGAATTTTTGTGCGAGCGGTGAGGGAGGCTAGTATTGCGTTGATATATGAGGGGTGAAGATATGGAAGCAATAATCCCTTCCGCGCCATAGACAAAGGTAGAGGCTAGTTGAGGGGGCTTTGCTCAAAAAAACTAGAGGTAGTGGCAACAAATTTTTGGGTAGACTTCAGAATATATAGCTGATTCAGAACATCGCTAATAGATATATTTTTTTTAAAAAAGCTGTAATTTCTTTATTAGATTTGTATTGGCACCGCTCTTTTCCATTGCTGAAATAACAACTCATAATAACTTCGCACTGACTTAAAGATTTATTGCACTCACTTGGTTCTGCAATAAATCGTCCTCTACTGCGGACTATGCGCCTTAGATTCGCCTTTCCATAGCGCACAGCGATAGTTTAATTTTTCTGAAGAGAAATTTGAATTGAAACAATTACACAGATAATTACAGTCTACTTCGGCGCAAGCAACGCAGACAAAGATCTCAATTTCGGGGCTGCCCAAGGCAACGCCACTTGTTCATTTGACTATTTTAACTGCCTTTGGGTTAGGATACACGCGTGAATCTTTTCCTATTAAGTTTTCTTGATTAAGATTTTTAGGGTTTTCATCTTCAACTGGCTGCCCCTTGCCTTTTTGAGAGTACGGGAGTATAATATAAAAAAGTAAAATTGTCTTAAGTAATTATTGCTCCACCTGATATAGATATTCCATTTTTCAACCGTCTCAATAGAGTAAATGGGGATTTTTTAGTTCACACTGCAATAACAGTCAAATGACGGTTAGTACGATAGCATAGAGTTGGCAAGAATGCATTCTCCGTTAAGTGACTTCCTACAAGGAGCCTTATGTTTCATCCACTTTCCTCAACAGCCTCAAGTGAATCCTCTGACAGCTCCTCTCCCTCCGCGCTTACGCTGACTGTGCGTCATTATGAAATGTTATTAAAAGGGATAGAATCCATTAAGGATTATGCCATTTTTATCTTGGATACCCAAGGGCAGATCTTAACTTGGAATATAGGGGCAGAAGCTATTAAAGGCTATAAAGCAGAAGAGATAGTGGGGCAATCTTTTTCGAAATTTTATGAACCTCATGCTATTGAAGCCCACTATCCTGAATATGAACTTAAGACTGCTATAAAACAAGGACGATTT
>JAJNDI010000035.1 GCA_021156325.1 Gammaproteobacteria bacterium | reverse complement strand
AACCTCGAATTAACGCGTTGGTAAATCCCGACGACCAATCCATTGCTAGCCCGAACAGGATCGGTACCTTTACATCAGTAATCGCTGCGGTTTGAAAGACATTATCATACGTCGTACCGGTGTCACCGACAGTTGATTCTACCGCATGATCGGCACAATAGGGTTTGTATCGTACATCAGCGGTGCGCAAGATGTTGCTAGGAATAGCAAAGAGCAGCAAGAATATCCCCATTAAGAATAATTGGATGATCATGCGCCGTAATGAAGTTTCGGCACCATGCCCAAAAGGGGTTTCGAAAGGCACGGTCATGTTCTCGAAAATCAACCCAATAAACGGCAGCCAGCAAAGCCCGAATTCACTGCAGGCTTGCCAGATAACATCATATTGCCGCCATCCGAGGTAAACTGTGTATAGCTCTAGCGGACTGCTCACCACCATCAGTTGTTGCTCCGGCCTTTGTATACGGCGCCTTGATTAAGGCTCAAGGCGGATTCGTCATTGATACTGGCTTTCGCATTGATCTCACGTTTATCTTGTTCTTTCAATACGGTCTGTAAGGTATTTCCCATCATTTTTTGTCTAATGTCGTGTTCAAAAGTGATATCTTGAATATCACTGTCTAAACGTTTGATGGTTTGTTGAATATTCGCTTGCAGGGTGCTGGCACTTTGCACAGGTTGTGCTTGTGCGCCTACCGTTAATAAACGCCGCAAACCTAACCCTTCTTCGGCGACATTTTGAATGGCGACTTCCTCTGCGAGTTTCTGGACAGATAGAGCGCGTTCCTCGTCGTTTTGGTTGCGGATAGCATCAATCACTTGGGGAGTAATCGTTAAATTGGTGGCACTCACTTTGCGTAAATCATCAGGGTTAGGTAACCTATCCGTATTAACAATCGCCCATAGATTATCCTGTAGTGTTTGAATGCAGGTTAATTCAGGATGTCCTATAGCAGGGCAGCTGGTTAAGAGGGACGTTAGCCCCATGCCTCCAACAGTTGATTGAGCCTCATCGGATTGTTCCGCCGTAATAGTAATATCGCCTAACACGAGCTGTGACCACTTGGCTGCCTCATCGGGGGTATTCCAGTAGCGTTTGAGAAGGGCTGCTTGGTCGCCGGTAGGGGCTGCACTGCTGTCTAAAGGCCGCGTGGGATCTGCGATGATGTTATAACCTGCCTTAGTCACATCGGAGGTGACTTTAATGGGTAACTGACCTTTGCCCCCAGAGTTTTGCCCTTTATGAACCCAGGGCATCCCATTTTTGCCCTGCTGTTGGGCAGTCGTGGTACGAACTACGACGGGGTCTTTATCTTGGCCGCTCGCGGCAGCGCGGGAATTATCTATCCAGCCTTTGGAATCGGAAATGGCAAAAAACTCGTTATAAGGGGATTTTCCGGCCTGAACGAGTTTTCGAGTATCCTGACAAGATTGCAAACCGATGTTAAAGGTTTCTTCAGCGCTTGCAAAATCATTCTGCAAGAAGTTATATAAATCGGGGTCGGCTTTCTCTAAAGCATACCAGGCAGCGCCGACCACCAAGGCGGTTGCAGAGCCGACTATCGAATCTGATAAGCCATAGAGGGACTGTTCAAAGTTATTGAGGGTATTATTAATGGATACCGCTGGATTAAACCCATCACAGTTATAGCCTAAGTTAGTGCCGATATCACCCCCGATTTTTAAGATAGTATTGCGTTTTACCGGTGGAATGTGGATATCAGAATTGCCGCCCATATCATAATAATAATGGGAATTCTGAGGGACTAACGAGGAAGCAAAACCCGTTGAGGAAAGCAAAAGAGAAGCTGTTGCCGCAATGAAAACTAGTTTAGTACGATATATCCTCACATCCCGGGGACGATGTGGGTTTAATAATAATGTCATGAGACTTACCTTTTTTGAGTAGCGGGAATGGATTGTGTGGCAAATAAGAAGTTGCCACTGTGTTGAATGCAGCCACGATAATGCCGCCACAGCACAAAAACATAGTTGCCGTTGCCAGCCAGGTTATCAGATTGACCAAGAGGAGTGGGTAAAAGGCTATCGTCTTCTCCAATCGTGATGTTGCGATTTTCGGGGTAGACTTCTTGCCAGATGACTTCACCATTTTGGCTTGTGGTTTCGGTAACATTAGCGACAGCACAGTTAGTACCGCAACTGTTATTCACACTTTGAATAGTGTGCATCGTGTTTTTGTTTGTGACCAAATCGGCAGCGCGTAAGGCTGCAACCAGGGATGCTTTAAAGTTGTTGGTGTTTTCCACTGTCATACTGCGGGGAAATTCGTATCCCCAATGAGAGGCAGGAGTACCAATAGGATAGGTAAAAGCCATTACATCCCACGGTCGGCTTAACCATTCAGCTAATCCAGAGCGTTCCTGGTAAGCATCGTATTCGGATTGGTAATAGGGGATAAATGGGCTTGTGTCCGGTTTTAACTTAAGAGGATAGTCCAAACTCATGAAAGGACTGCCAATGACATCCACAATCTTATGGCGAATGTTGTCGTAATGGGCGAGGGTCGAGATACTATTGTTCTGACCTGTGGAATAATCAAAACCCGTAGTCAATTTAGCTTCAGTGTGTGCTGCTACACGCGCTGGCGGGTCAATAAATTCTTTGGCTTCTAACCAGGGATTATCTCCATTAGCCAATCCTTCACCGTCGCTATTAAATACACTGACCACTAAATCAGGTTGCCACTCCGATACTTCTAAGGTTTGTACAACACGGGTAAATATGCCGACTTTCAACCAATAACACACGCCAATCGGTTTTGCTTTGTAATTACCGTTAGGGGGCGCAAAGTGGGTGGTGATTTTCCATAAGATTTGTGGAGTGGTTATGCGATCAGGAGGTGCAGTGGTAGCGTAACTATTGAACGGAAAAAAAAGAAAAACCCAAATCATCCAAGGGGTAAATTTTTTCATTTTGTCACAACAAACTAAAAGGAAATAATAGAAGGAGTATTAACAGAAATCAATTATGTTTAATAGCTTTCCTTGGCAATAAAGGAATTATATAACTTGACATTCTGTCTCTAAAATATCTAAAAAATCTACATTAGGCATCAGGTTGTTAAAAATGAGAGTGCCTTGCTCTTTTTGTTTAATCACCATTTCATTTTTTGCATTATAAAAGCAAATAAACTCATTATCAAATCCATTGCTAAATTTGGCGCCATATTCTTTTTCTGCATGGGATGGAAACCAATTATAGAAAGTAGTGTCAATAATCAAGGCATATAAATTTTCCAATTGTGGTGCATCTTTCATCAATTTCGTTAAACGGGTTTCAAGATTTTCTTTTATTGCTTTTAACCAACTTCTAATAGAAGTATGCGCGGTTAATGCATCTTTTCGCAAACTGAAAGAGATAGCTAAAATAACAGGCATGTTTCTTTTAAAAGCAGATTTTTCAATCTTATCAGCTATATGAGAGTAGAGAATGTCTGCCCAATAAGTGGAGGGAAAATTATTGCTGGATTTTACAATTTTATCAGGAATAAGATCTATAGATTCCAATTGTTTATTCATTTCATCGCAAATAAATTCACGATAATGGATCAGTGTATGTATTATACCTTCTAAAATTTCTTCAAAGTATTTACTGCTTTCCTCTAGAGAGGTTTTACTCAACATATTGATAAATTTTTCTTTCTGTTCTTCTATATCTCTTTTTATAACGTGATCTGGAAGACTATACCATTTTACATAGGGGTTTCTTTGATATTTAGCTCTGTTTTGTTCAAATTTTTCAAAAATTAGCTTTGCAGCTTCAAACCAAGGTTGAAATTGGACTAGCGCATCAATCACATATTTATTACGCGGATCTGATCTTGTTATTGTACATTCTAATACATATTTTACCTTGTTTACCGTAAGAACAAAATCAGGGTTTCCTTGTTTTTTTATATGTTTTTCAAATACACTGCCAAATTTTCTTTCTATAAGATCAGCCATTGCTGTTTCAAATATTCTTGGTAAAATTTTATTGGTCAGTAGATCTTTAATAGAATGAGTATCTCGATGATCTCCAAAATCACAGTGTTTTAATAAAACACGATCCGTTTCTCTTTTTAAAAGAGGGTTGTTTTTAATATTGACAAAGGTTTTTAAGGTGTTAAATGAAACTAATTTGTTTTGAAAATGCTTTCTTTCATCTGCATTAATTATACCTTTTTCCAGAACAGAAGTTATGATGCTTTCCATATCACCTTTTAAAGTTTCTAACAATTCTTTTGCTTTGTCAGCATATTCCTCAGGGAAAAAGGTATTTTCTTTGCTTTCCATAATGGTAGATATCCTAGTAAAGGCTATAAAAAAGAAATAAGGTACACTAAAGCATTTTATTTTACAAGAAACACAATTTAGCATCTAATCATCGAAATCTTCATCTTCCTTATGTCGATATTAATATGACTCCAGTTTTTTGGCGAGCATCTCGGCAGTCTGTAACTTTAATATACTATGTTTGTTCCCTAATCGCTTTCGCTCTGCTTTTTCGTCTTGTTCAGAGATAGCTAATGCCAATCTAAGCAGGGTGCGATATTATGAAATGACTCTTAATAGAGCGTCCTTAATACTACAACTTCGGTGTAAAGCCTGTGGATTTCCGTTACGTTCTGCTCTTCAACAAAGATTTAAATTAATTGGTGTCATTAATTAGGCGGGATAAACACTATAATAAACAACATCGAAAATATTAACTCTATCTTTAATTTAAACTAGGCTGCTTCCTATTGACTTCATCAATTAAGTCTGTAAATTTTCCCGATTTTTTTAGGCAATTATGAATTGCTTCAAAGGAAGATACCTTAATATTTCTAATATAGAGGGAAGCATCTTCTTTTTTCATGAGTTGCTCTCTTGCTTCTGAAGAAGCTTTTTCATCCGAAAAAAATTTATGATAGGAATCCCAGTTTTTTTCAAAATTATCTTCCGATGTCATAAAGATGAACAAATCATTAGCATATTTAACAAGTAGAGAGCAACGATCTTGTTGAATCAAATTCATGGCAGTTATTTTTTTATCTATTAGTTTAATAATATCTAAATAGTCTATTTTGCTTTTCACAATTTCATCATCTAACGGTGGCAAATAATTTTTTAGGGCTATATAAAAAATGTATGCCTTCAAAAGGGTTTTCTGATTTGCTTCAGTGTTGGTGATATTATTTTGTAAATTAAAAAAATCTTTTATTTTTCTTAGAAAGCTAGTTAACTGCTCTTGTGATAATAAGATATTACATATTTCTTGGATATAAGTTTTAATATCTTGTCTTTCCTGCTCAAGAACTTCAGATGATCTTGGAAGTTTATATATACAATTTTTAGGATGGTTTAAAAAAGCAACTTCATTATTGTTTGAAACTAAATATATTGCGATCTCTTGGAGAATTTCAGCAAAAGAACCTTGATTCATAATTAAACCTACTATAAAATACGCACTATGGGTCAATATAGCATTTTCTTCACAGATTTTACAAGTCAAGTTCAGACTATTTTTTATACATCGAAATCATCATCTTCCTTATGCCAATATTGGTATGATTCCAGCTTTTTGGCGATCATTTCAGCTGCTTGCAGCTCTGATACACTATGTTCATCCATCAATCGCTTACGCTCAGCCTTCTCGTCTTGCTCGGTCATAGCCAGTGCCAGACTCAACCGTGGCGGGATATTGCGAAATAGCCCTTGGTAGCGTGCGCCTAACAACACGCCTTCAGTATAAAGTTTAGGAATCTTGGTTACATTTTGTAACAAGGCGATCTGCTCCTCTGTCAGAGCTTTGAATTGGTTAACCTTTTCAATTTCTTTCTTGCTTAAGTTAAGGCAAAGCCAGGTTTCCATCATCGATAACGCCTTTTTGGCTTCCTCTGTCGGGAAATCTTCGATATTTTGTGTGGCTGCCGTTATCCATAGCCCGATTTTACGGGCGACTTTGGACATTAACACGATAAATGCAGCGACTAATGGAATGCTAAACAAGATATGTGATTCATCTAATAATAAAATGGTTGGCCGCTTGCTGTATTGATTGGCTTCTGCCACCGCTAAGATTTTCGGCAATAATGATATCATCACTAATGCCAACATAGGTGCATTTTGTTTTTCCTGTAGAAAGCCCATGTCGATGGTCATTAAATCACAATCTCCTAAAGGCTTCGATGGCCGGTTGAAGAAACGGGCTTTGACAGGATTTTTCACATAAATCTGCATAGCACGTGCCATCTCATCTAGGCGTTCTGCAACATTGGCATTATTCTGTTGTTGGCTTGATTTTTGGAAGTAATCAATCACATCATGCGTTAATACATCGAGTTTATTGGCTGCTTTGCAGGCTTTGATGGCGCCGATTAAGTTTTCAACGACTAACATATCATCCGCCAGCGTAAAGCGAGCCTCTTCTTGAGGGAGGCCGCCTGTGACCATGGTGCGGATGGCTAGTGCCATTTCGGATAATAAGTCACGGTTTTCCTCGCAGCCTTGTTCCTCTTTTGAGGCTAATTTGTTCGCTTCCTGCAATTCTTTCGTATAATGTGCCACATGTTCTTCAATGACTTGTCGTTCGTGGTCTGTAGTTTGGGATTGCTTTTTGTCTAAGTCAGCAAATAAAGCTTCTTCTTGTTCAATCTCAGTTAAAGCTTGATAAGCTTGTGCAAAGGGATTAATGGCAATGGGTTTTTGTCGATTAAATTTAAGTCTTTTAACCGACTTACCGTGAGATTCCACAAAATTGGCTAACAAGTCAAATGATCCGCCAGCTTCAATGACAAACACACGGGCATTCTTGATGGCCAATAATCCCATGATCAGATTATTTAAAGTCACTGATTTACCGGCACCGGTAGAACCGACAATCGCCATGTGGCTGTTGGCCATCTTGAAGTCGGAGTGCAGGTGGTCAAAGATAAAAGGCTCCCCACCGCGGTTAAAATAGATATGCAAGGGATTTTTGCCATCCCCTCTGGAACGCCCATAAATAGGTAAGAGGGCTGAGACTTCACTGGCGTATTGATAGGTGCTTTTATAAAGATATTGCTTGTCAAAATGGGGATTAAAGTTAAAAGGTAGCAACCGCAAGTAGGTATCAATGGGATTGGGTTCAAAACGCGACGGAACAGCAGTAAGACCTGAATGGCTCAATAAGGCTGTGATTTCGCGCTCAATATGCGCTAACGCGGTTTTATCTTTGGCACAATAATAAAGTCCTTGGACTACCTTAAATAGTTGATTACCATTCGCGATTTCGTGTTGGGCAACTTCTACGGCTTGTCTAACAGCAACTGCGCTTTCAGATTTCCCTTTTGCTGTATTGCGGATAATATTCAAATGCGCATCAATTGCTTTTTGAGATTCAAAGACAATCTGTAAGGTATAAATAGAACCATCGGGAAATTTATCAAAGAGGGCATAGTATTGATCACCAAAACGTCTTTCACGCGATATGACACCTACATCTACTGGCTGTTTTAATCCTTCAAATAGCATTAATCGATGTTCTAACCCATCAAAACGCCATCCTTCGGGGGATGTTTCGGGTTGATTAAGCAGCATGCCGCTAGTGATGCTCCAACCTGACGGTTGTCTGGTTGCCTCAGGATAGGGAAAACGGTTTAACAATTCATCGACATTGCCATCAGTCAGTTGAGGGTTGGGATTAAACCACCTGACTAGCCACGCATAGAGATGTTTACCATTAAGCCTTCTAACCTTTAAACCAATGGTTTGTAAGTGGCTCATCAAATCGGCTACTACCTGATTGAGTGCTTTCAGGGTCTCATCACGATTGTAGGCTGAGGCTTTTTCTTTTTTGGATTGTCCATAACGCCGGTAAACCGCTAAGCGAATACGTCGCGTCTTACCTCGGAACGCATGGCCTGCAGTGGGATCGTGAAAAAATCCGCCTTCGCGGGCAACTGCCGTTAAGTGCCGTTGTTGTATATCCAAATAGGCTTGGGTAAATTTATCCTCCTGTTGAGGAGATGCTGCATCACACAGTTTTTCATAAAGAGGTAATAAGGTTGCATCATCTTGCACGAAAAATTGAATAACCCACGGGTTTTCCGATTCTAAAGGTACGACACGGGATAATACTCGCATGACTTTATCGTGCAGTTGTTTAATCTGCGGCTCCGGTCTGGCTTCTGTGGCAACGTCACGTAGCTCAAGCAACGCGCCTAATGATTTGCCATCTTCAAGCAATGCGGTTTGGGTTTCGTCATCCCATTCGGCAATAGGTAGCAAATCGGCAAAAGAAGGATTGCGCACGTACTGCTTTTTAATGTGGGATAAAGATACCGTTGGTCTGCGAGAAGCAGACGCATGAGATGTTTTCATCTTGTTATACCGTAATCTTTACGTTAATTTGTGGTCAGATGTGGTTGGCTCTTATGAAGAAAGAGGGAATCTTAATTATAAGATTTATTTTTTTCGTATTTATGAACGACCCATTTGAGTCGAAAGTCCACTATCATTTGATGAGTAAGTTATATTGCTGCTTTCTGAATGATTAGGATTTTTATTTTCTGTAAACCTTGTCTCTTTATTTCCATTAGTAGTCGAAGCAAAAAGACTAACTCCTGCTGAAGATAGCGTTGTACCGTGTTCTTTTTTTAGTTCTGAGACTATTTCTTCGAATGGTTTTGGAAGAATAGCTGTAGGGTTTTGTGCTGTATATCCATTAACTATTTTTTCTATTACGTTATGATATATATCGTAGGGGTTGATGGTTATAATCTTTTTCAAAATAGCACATTTTATTGCAATTATTTCTTTATCAGATTCAATATCAAGTTGTAATAGCTCATTAATAAACTGTTTAAACGCTAAATAGTTGTTGTTACTTACCATTAAAAACGCACGTCTAGGAGATACAGCAACTATCAGATCAACCAATTTGACGATTAATTTTGGACAGTTATGCTGTAGTCCCCAGTGGAATACATCATATTTTGTGTCTTTTAAATAAAAATCTAGTAATTCGATCTCTTGTAACGATTCAAGCCTAAACATTGTCATTTCTACAAGCGGCTTGCCCTTATATAAAAAGAGGAATATATCTCTTTTGTATTGATGATATGTAGTATTTATCCGCACTTCGGTATTCTTTTTTTGCTGAACCCCAAGCGTCTGTTGACTATTAACAGTGTCTAAATGCTTCGATCTTTTTTTCCCCATGGTTAAATCCTTCATGCTTCTGATAAACAAAATTAGATTGTACTGTTTTTGATTAAAAAGTCAAATTTTTGATAAGTATTGGTTATATATTCCCAAGATTACTGGATGAATCTGTCGAGGGTGATTTATTTTGATCTAATATTTCTTGAACTGCTTCCGTGCAATTCGCTAGAGCGCTGGAAATTCTAGCCAGTTTCTCCTGTAATTCTCTAGTTGGCAAAAATTCGCCTTCTCTTAGAAATGAAGTAAATTCTATCAAGTTAGTTTCGATGGCTTGGTATCGATCTTTAGGTTGACTATTTGGGATAGTTAATCTGGGAAATCCCACACCCTGAGCAGGCACCGGATGAAAAAAAGCACTTGATGAGGAATGTAAAAAAGGGGAAGAACTCTTGTCAGGAGAATCAGCAGTGGTGCTGGGCGAATGACCATCATCATCTTGATTCACTGTCCTCTGCAAGTTTGAAGAAATGATGCCAGGAGTGCTATGGATTTCTTGAGAATGATCACTATGTGACATATAATATTCTTCATCTGGCAATACTAAACTTCGGCTTTCTATTTTTTGGCGTATGTCTTTAATTTTTAGGAGAATCTCTTCTATTAAGGCTGAATTTCTTTTAATTTTCACAGAAGAACTTGTTTTCACAGATTCTTCTTTTTTTGATCTGGTAGAAGGCTTTTGTAAGAAAAACGGCTTAGATGTAGGCCAATTATCAAAACTTCGGTAATGCGAACCACTGACACGTATGTTGTGAGCCTCCAAAACTAAATTCAAGGCAATAATCGTGATATAGCAATCTTTACAGCATTTTCTTGATATTCCAATAGGAATTGTTTCCTCAAAATGTTTTTCGGTTATTATGGATGATAATAGGCAGTCGATTGGTTTTAATTCCGCATGCGTCCCATTTTTATTTGTAGCAAGTATGGCACAACCAAATTCATCGGAATTTAGCCATATACGATTATTATCACTTGGGCCTCGTTGCAAGTTATTATTAGCTTTTTCGTACCGTATGATTCTGATTGTGGGTTTGCTTTTGGGGTTTTTTATGATCGATGAGTTTTGTGCGAGATCATTAAGCGCCAATCTTAATTTATCTTGTTCTGCAATCATTGGGATTGCTTTTATTAAAGACACTAGGACAGTCTTAGCTATTCCTACAACAGCCATAGATTTTGCAGAAGAATGGTGGCGAGATTTTGCCAATTGGGTTGCTGAATCTATTGCTTTTTCTATATTGTCGGAAACTTCTTTATAAGAGCTAGAATCTAAGCTTGAAAGGGTTTTAGTTATTAATTCTTTTATTTCTCTTTTAAATTCCTCAGTGGCTCTCAAATATCCCTTTTCCTCTCCTTGGAATTTCTTTTCAAAAATAAGCCCAAACAAGTCTCCTAACAAATATTTATTTACTTCGTCTTGTGTTATAAATTGGTGAATAATATTATTTAATCTAACTAGAACATTCTCAATGTGAGAAAATTTCGGGTTATTTGATTGGGTGTTATTATAAATATTATTTTCACTAATAATCAATTTATTCTTGATTAGCGAAACGGCTGTACAACTTTTTGTGTTGGTATTTAAGAGCCACGCTAAAATATTAAGGGAGAGCAGATCAGGGTTTTGATTTATTTGACAATCTTGTTCTATTTTGTGCCACTCTTTATATTCATCTTCACTAAAGTACTCATTTGAGATGGAAGGTTGCTTGGTTTGGGAGGGCGAGGTAGTTATTTCTTCTACTTCAGACAGTATAGTGGATAGGTCTGATGGGTCTGCTGAACTTTGTTCAGCCCCATCTTCTTCCTCTAATTCTTTTTTTTCTTTCTTATTTATTTTGGCTTTTTTTGATGCTTTTGTGGAATCTGTTGAGACTTCAGATTTTCTTTTTTTTGATTCTTCTGCGGTCTTTGCTTCCTCTATAGCTTGGCTGCGTGTTTTTGGCATTGACAGCTCCAGATAAGTAGGTTTGGAAGAGAATTATAGTATGATATTGTAGTATTTTAGTATAGAAAGCGCAACTTTAGAATAGTGCCTATTTCTTCACTATAAATCCTAACCAAAATAATCCATGAAAAATCAATACCTTAATAAAATGTTTTAATAGCGTTCTGCTATGGTGGCATATCGATTTTGCTTATACAGGAAGAAGCTCGATGTATATCCAGGCACAGGAATCATCTCTCCACCAATCTGGGTTAAGTGTGGATAAATATATATAGGGACGCTAGGATTCGGCAGGGGTTTAAACAAGTTGTTAATTTCATTATTTGCGGTTCGGGTGTAGCCCACGTAACTCGGCTGAACCGATTCGCTATCTTGTTTTAAGGTTTTAATAATATCCTGGTTTTCCTCATTTTGATCTCCAAATCCGTCATCATTATTATTTAATGCTTGACGATATAAGGCTGGCAACATCAAGCCTTCTTCTGGGATGGCATGTTTTTGTGTAGAGCAAGCAGTAGATAATAGTCCCATACTTAACGTCAGCAATGCGACGATAATTCTTATTCGTTCCTTAATCAAAAGTATCATGTGCTTTATCTCCTATCGTGAGATTTGCCATACCGCCTGCTGAATCAGGCTGTTTGGCAAAACGAAGTTGACGTCCGTTACTGTCTTCATCAATGGGGATGGTTTTCGTGAAGTTAATCACGAGCTTTGTAGGCTTACCATTTTGAGAGGCGGCTAAATACACGACATCGAAAGTGCCCTTAACACGATTTAAAATCCAATCGACAGTTTTATTCATGCTGTCTGCAACACCGCTTCCAATGGCATATTTAGCCATGTTGCCGCTGACTACCATGGAAGAACTGGTACTGTCTGTAAAAGTGGTGGTTTGAGCTTCTGCAAGCGCATCGGCACTTGCTGACACTGTGCCTGCTGCAACCAGTGTGGCTAAGACTTGCGGGGCGTTCGTGATGAACTCCCCTGGAATACAGGGATTACCATAAAGATCAGTTAAATAGCCCAAAGAGTCATTGGTATTCACACTGGTAGTAGGATTGTCCTCATTACCAAATACAAGATAATGCCCATCGTCAAAAACGAACAACACTTTCGTGATATAGGCTCTGACACAGGAGAGATTATCAAGAAAACTTCCTACCCCCAAACTGTAACCATACACTTTCATGCCTTCAATTTCCGGCGGCAAGTCAATGCCATTGGCAGCAATCAAATCCTTGCGACCGGTGATGGCCTCGAAAGGAAAGGGCGGTTGGACTAATTGACCGTCATTCGGGACTTCACCGATGAGAGCGGTCAACAATGAAGTGTTCGCCAAGTTAGAAATGGCTGGAATCGTGTACAAGGAATGAAGATTGGCGGGTTTTGTTTGTATCGGTTGATAGGTGCTGTCCATTGCATTAGAGAATCCTGTTTTTTGTTTTTCTGTTGGTGATGATAAAGTATTATCAACACGCTTAGCTTGCTTGTTATTCTCAACAGGCGTTGCCAATCGGTTTTGTAAGTCAGTGACTTTGGTGATAGTACCCGTTTTTTCTGCTGTAATACCTGTCAGTCGATTATCTTCAGCCTCTGTTCCTCGTTGAAGACTCTGAGTCAGCTCGCCTTGCGCACTTTTAATCTCATCAATAGCGGCATTTAAGGATTGCATTTTAGCTTCGTTTTCATGCAATGTGGTTTCTAGCTGGTGGCGAAGGTTGTTGATGTCTTTGACAGATAAGGTATTGTTTTTATCGGTTAAGTCTTTTAGCACTTTTTGATTCTGCTCATTTTGGGATTTGACCACTTTCAACTGTGCGCTTAGTTGACGTAATACTTCTATGTTAGTGTCGCCTGATGCAGTGTCACCGGTGATACGGATACTGGCTGTATCGGAGGTCTCGGAGGGTTTTTGATGGCAGCGTGTTAGACCAAATAATATCAGCACTGTCACCCCTATGACAGCGATGAGCATGCGCGGGTTTTTAAGCAATGGCATCATGATTTATGGTCTTTGATCGAGTTGTTTGTGGGCGAATAAGGGGATTGAAGCTAAGGCTTCCTGAAACGGTTTATGGGATAACAGTATTATCGTGGTCATAGCTTTGGGATCTCTGATGGGGAATAGCTGATTGCGAGGAAAGAGGCTTGCGGCTACCCAATCGCCGTGAATGTGCCTTGGGTCAAGGGTGATTTTTTTGTCTAACGTATTTTGTATGAGCACTGCCGTCACATACCAGTCTCCACTTCGCCAGCTCGCCAGTGGAGCGGCGGTGGTATTGGCTTCATAAAACAGCACCACGTGTTTGGGGGATCTCAGTGGCACACGGTGAATATCAGAAGGACGTTCACTTTCTTGAATGCTGGGGTAAATTTGAGAGATGACATAGCGGATTAATTCAATAGGTGTTGCTTCGGAGGCGGCATTGTCTATTTCAACGGGGTTTGTGTTGTTGTGTACAGCGTCTACATCGGATAAACGGGGTACCAACACTTGCAGAGGGGTATCGTCTGCATTCTCTGCAGCAGAAACATCTATTAGCACTACTGTGCCGGATTGTAATAAATGGACTAATAAGCGAGAAGGCAAAAAAGCTTTATGGGCTTTGAAATAGACCGTACCAGCATCGTTGGTTAAGGTGAGTTTGTCATAAGTCAATTGAGCGTCCTGGTTAATGACTTCGACTGCTTCGGGGAAACTTACCCATCGTTCTTTGCCAATAGGCAAGGTGATTTGTAAGGGAGCTTTTTCCCATAAGAGATGGGAAGGCTCGGTGTCAGCTTTGGCTCGTGAAAAGAACATGAGCATCACCAAGACCATGATGACACAGCACAACATGCTGCAAAGTTTTATTAAACGATTCATGATAATGCCTACAGAATAGTTTTAATCCGTTGCGGGGGGCTGGCATATCCATCCAGTGCTAAACCCCAGGGATTCTGAGCAATAGACAAATTCACCCGCGTGACGGTAATAGGGTAATCAATTAAGACGTCTTTTACGACCGTATCCCCAATGCGTTCAACGACTTGAAGTTTAAGATGGACAATCCACAAGTTGGCACTTAAGGGTTTAACCAGGCTGCTTGCATCTTCATTGCTGGAGTCTAAAAACCCCATGCCGCTAATACCGGTAACGGTGCGAACGCGCGAAAGTGAACCCTCTCGTTTTCGGGTTTCATGATCCTGGTTTAAGAAACGGTAAAAAT
>JAJNDI010000034.1 GCA_021156325.1 Gammaproteobacteria bacterium | reverse complement strand
TACTCTTTTCAATCTCCTCCTTGTTCTGTTGGATTATAGTTTCTTTGCCTTCGACCTCCTTGGTAAGCTTCCCACGCTCCTCAGTACACTCCTTAAGTTGATTATGTATCTTCCCATAGCTTTCAATCACGCAGTCACGTTTTTCTTTTAATTTTCCCCCTAATTCTCTTTGTAGTGACAATTCATAAAAGGTTGCTAATACAAAGCACAATACGCCTAATAGACCAAAATTTTGCTTCCAATTCCAATTTGCATCAGATTGGCATTCAGTAAAAGTTGAAAAAGCAGTGAAAGTAAATTGTCCGAATACGAAGATAGCAAGAGGAATAAAACTTAACTTATTTTTCACCCAGCTGTCCACTTGCGTTCCTCCCTGGGGGGGCTCCACTAATAGACTTTGCATTTTCTCCAAATCTTTTATCATCTCCCAGCGTTTGAGATACATATGAAAGAAAAATAGTAAACTAAAAGCCAAGCTGCCTACACCTCCTATGTAGGCTATTATCCATGAAGTATCCGAACTTCTATCTTTGAGAGTTGTATTGTTAAGAAGATCAGTAGCTCCAGAAATTGCTACACCAGTGATGCCTGAATTTAAAAGAGAAATATTTCTGCAGACTCCGATCTTGCCACAAGTTGCTTCTACAAAGATAGAAAAGCGTTCAAACATTGCAACTATAGCTTTTGGGGTCAAACCACAACAATATGCTTCTTTATTCTCTTTTATCGATTGATCTCCATTAATATCCTCATTCTCTTCTACCGATTGATCTTCATTAATATCTTCATTTGATTGTTGATCTTCATTATTACCCTGTTGATAAAATGGTAATAATGGATCTGATCCTGCATGTCTGGCTTGCGACACACCGTTGCTTGGATCAGTAAATTTATTACCATTATTGCTTTTTCTACCCATTGCCATCTCCTAAATATAAAAGGTTCTATTTCTATCAAGGCAGGGCAATAAAGAAAAATGATAATTTTTGTAATGGTGATGGCTTGTTTAATCAAATTTTTAAAGAAGCCTATTTTGTTCCAAGTTAAAATGCCAGTCAACCCCTAATTCTGCCTGCCTGACCATTTTCTAAATTGTTTTGATTCTTCCTGAAGCACACAGGCTTGACGATATAGTGGCAAAGCACTTTTCACCTTGCTGTCACCGATTATCTGCCTATTCCGCCCCTATTAGTAGTAGGGGCGGAATATTTCAAAACTATGGCCGACCTGACAACCGATTTCATCCCTTTGGGGTAAGGCTTTGATATAGCGGTTAATTTGTTTTGTAAGGAAAAGAAGAAAGTGGTATTGATTAATTGTTTGATATTGTAAATAATATAAAGTGCTGGACAAAAGGCTAGCTTAAACAGATTGGCGCGAATTTTGCTCTATTTTTAAACAAAACACTTAACAGGGTAGGGGATTCATAATGAAACGAGAAGAATTTTTCGCTGCTTTTCTTTTTATGTTTGCTGGGGTCAGTTTGTCGTTGGTAGTGGGGGTGTTTTCAGCAATTACCCATACCATGTATTGGGCAAATGTAGGATTTTGCGTAAGTTTGGGCTTGGTGGTCACGGGTATTGTATGGAGTCTGATATCTTGGATCAGGAACCAAATAAATTCTTAAAACGAGCAATAACATGATAAGAGAAATTATAAAACAACGGCTTAACCGGCCTAAAGGGATCTTCTCCGCAATCTTGCAAGGGGTCGTCCATAGGATATGGATGAGCGCCATCGTAATATTGATATTATTTTTTGTATTGCCGCTTTTTCATTCCTAACAGCTATACTTTTGCTATGTTACGAGGATTTTATTATGTTGTACAAACGCAATGTCATTGATGTAATGAAATACTGTCATAACAGAAGCGAGAGAACATTACAATCATTGATGCGATCCTTAGATAATGCTCATTTCCATTGTAAGCCAAGAGCCCAAGAAGTTATACACGGCATAAAAAAGAAAATTATTGCCGATTTTAAAAAACCGAAAAATGAACAAGTTGGCGATGAGATCTACCTAGAATGGCAAGCGACGTTAAATAAAGCTATCCAAGAAGATATTCTTCAAGACCTAATTCATGTACTTAGGAAGAATGGAAGATACATTGTAAGATCGAGAAAAGCTTGCTATTGGATAGCTTTTATTATTAAATTTCAAAGATCACGTAATGGACTTGATGCTAATTCTCCTTTAAATTCTCGATTAAAAGAAGCACAAAATGCGTATAATGGTTTGTGTGAGGAATATTTGTCAGTGCTTGATGAATTCAAAGTGTATCTTCCAGACGAATTTGAAGATTACATGCAAGAATACAAACAGTGGCTTATGAGTGAAATCAAAAAAACATGGACAGAAAAATCGTCTTATAAAACGTACAAAGCACGTTTTAAAGATATAAAAAAATTCCTGAAGCTGAAAATAAAAGGAAGAATAGCTTAAGATCACTTCTTGTTGGTGTGTATCTGGGCTATCCTGAAAAATATCCCAATCTGAACCGTTATTAAAAAAACCTATTCCGAGATTTTTTCGACACGTTTTCGATGTCCTGCCCAATCAACTTTCCTCTTGTAACCTCTTGAAGAAATGTCATTTTTTCGCTCGCCCCACTGTGGTACTTGACCTAAATGTGAGCAATGGCTTACAAGACCTATGGCGACTGTATTATATTTAAGCATTTGAAATTGTAATATTATATTCCTCGTGAGCTTACAGGAATTGGCAAGAGGAATCTGATCATATTGCTAATGTCTATTCTCCCTTCTACGGGGTGAATCAGCAAAACAGAGAATACTTCACATAAGGACACACCACGGGCATCCGTGGCTATTGCCACCTTAAGCTGTAATAAAACAGCAGGTGATAGGTATGAAAAATCACTTAACCTCGTTATTTTGATTTGATGCATTAGTATTGCTGCATGTTTTATAACATACAGCACCACATCGGTAACATTCAGGACAATTAAGAATTTTAATAAGGATAACTCTGATAACCGAGTTGCTGGGATTCTTTTGTCTTTAAAGAATGAATTGTAAAAGAATTTTTCATAAAAATTAAATATAAGTGAGATTTTTTAATATGAATACCATAAGCGAATTAAATATGGCTAAGCAAAACATACAAGATGTGGCTCACAGCCATTATAGATTTTTTCGTATTATATTTAAGCCGCTAAAATACTTCTTGTATTTTGCAATCATCCAGGTTTTGTGGGTGAATTTTTCAAATTATCAAAGCTCCATTGATGCGAGGTTTGCGCAACTAAATGATGGAATAATCGATGTTGCATTAGCAGATAACGATTATATAAGGCGTTGCCATTTAATAGAAAATAATCCTTATGAAGCAACTCAAGTTTATCCAGTACAAACTGTTCAAGCTAATATTAAAAAAGCTTTGGGGGAATATCTTAAAGCATTTCATAGATTAAATGGGCTTATCAGTTATTCAAGTTATTTAAAGCTTCACGAATTTTCTTATTGCTATTCAAACAACATCTTAAATAACTTGGAAGATAGCTGTAATTTATATTCTCTTAGCGTAAGTGATGTAGATAAATGGAAAAGCGAATTATTGCATACGGTTGAAATAGAACATGACAGCAACTTATCTTTTTTCACAAGTATTAAGAATTTTTTTACTAAGAAATCGAATAAGAAATACCCAATGCCTACTTTCTCTTATGGGCTGTGTAATGCCCCAATAAATAACACTAAGCCAGTGTAAATACAGATGGCATGGAGATAGAAAAAATGGAAAAAAGCAAACCACATAAACTAATGTGGTTTGCTAGATTAGTTAACTTATTCGCAGTCTGCAATTTTTAGTTTTCGTTTAAAGATTTTTTTTAAGAATTTCATGTTATTACTCCTGTTGGTTTAGTTTATCTTTACTCTTTTCAATTTTTTCATTTTAATAATAAAAGCAATTTGAAAAATAGGGCTATAAATTATTTTTCATATAAACCGGATGCAGCTTTTTTGTCATTTTTTTCAGTGTGCTAGAAAGTCTTTTAACGCTTCCCCTATAACAGCGCAATTGTTCCCCGAATTCTTTCTGGAGAAGTTCTTGCAATATATCAAATCCTCTTCGTAAATCATCAAAATCCGATTTTCCATCCACACCAAAGTAGGGGTAATGATCTAAATAATGCCCAAAGATATTACAACAATCTTCACGGTATTTTTCCGTATCGAGAATATGGGCGTGCCAGAATTCATCTAATTCTACTGAAGGTGGCAGTTTATGCTGATGGCCATACTTCTTTTTTAAATAAAGAAAATGACGATAGTGTCTTGCGATATCTTCAACATCTGAGCGCAGCCAACAATGGTAATCGACAAACCTATCCATTATCCTGCTTAGATCCATCTTTCGAATATATTGCCAAGCCTGGATCAATCCAATCTCAGTTGAAAGGTCGGGTTGGATGGAGGTAGTGCTAACGGATGGTATAGGGTTGCATATATCCCTATCTGCAGCAAACATTGCTTAAACTCCCTGTTTCGTTAGTTAGATAAAACTCTCTTGGTAGAGTAATTTGCGCTGCTCTTGATATCTAAATTCTACCCGTTTAGATAATGATGTCAACACCTTGTAAGAAAAGGCGTACAATGGGGATCTATCGGCGTAAGAATTTTTACAAAATCGAAGGTAATGTTCTAATTGCTTGGCATATACCGCCTGCCCAGACATTTGATATTTATATGATTCTATAATACCTCTTTAAAAAAGACTGCCTGCTTTCCTATAATTGTTTAAAACCTCATGAAATTAAATAGCTTTTAGGTAGGCGGTAAGTAGCGCTTGCCCTTTTTGGTAAGGCTTTGCTAGAATGCGGTTCTCGAGCAGCGAGAAGGTTAATGCTGATTAAAAAAATATTATCTTTCGCATCCCCCCATTCATTATTTTTCTTACTATCTATAAATGACAAGTATCCTGTAGCTCTCGGTTTCACCGAAATCCTTTTTATCCTCGTATTGATGGGTTTTTATAAAATAGGTGAAGGGGTGAAAAACAGGGTTTCTAAAGAAGTGTTTAAGAATAAGCGGCACGTTGATAAGAACGAAGCCTAAAAACAACCGACTTAAGGAGAAAATACGTTATGAGAAATTATCCCTCACATTATTCATCCAGCAGTTCCTCTTCATCCTTCTCAAGGGGAGTTGTGCAAAAAGAAGGGATCACTTCCCGTCCCCTTCTCCCTCACAGTGTAATGTCCTTTGATTTTGATGAGAAGAAGCTGAAAGAGTTAGCTTCCATGGGAGGGGAGTGTCTCTCTAACTGGCAGGGACATACAAAGAGTGTTTGGGCGCTTGGGGTACTGTCGAATGGCTGGGTAGTAAGTGGGAGTTTCGATAAGACGATTAAGTGTTGGCGGATAAATAACAAAGGCAACGGCGAGTGTCTTGCCACTTGGAAGGGGCATGCGGAGAGTGTTAATGCACTTGCGGTGCTGTCAAATGGCTGGGTGGTGAGTGGGAGTGATGATAGTACGATTAAGTGTTGGCGGGTGGATGAGAAAGGCAATGGTGAGTGTCTTGCCACCTGGAAGGGGCATAGCAGCCATGTTGCTACGCTTGCGGTGCTGTCGAATGGCTGGGTGGTGAGTGGGAGTGATGATAGTACGATTAAGTGTTGGCGGGTGGATGAGAAAGGCGAGGCTCAGTGTCTTACAACCTGGCAGGGGCATACGAAGAGTGTTAGGGCGCTTGCGGTACTGTCGAATGGCTGGGTTGTGAGTGGGAGTGGTGATAGTACGATTAAGTGTTGGCGGGTGGATGAGAAAGGCGGGGCTCAGTGTCTTGCTACGTGGGAGGGATATAGGAGCAATGTGGCTGCGCTTGCGGTGCTGTCGAATGGCTGGGTGGTGAGTGGGAGTGGTGATAACACGATTAAGTGTTGGCGGGTGGATGAGAAAGGCGGGGCTCAATGTCTTGCTACGTGGAAGGGGCATAGGAGCAATGTTACTGCGCTTGCGGTGCTGTCGAATGGCTGGGTGATGAGTGGGAGTGGTGATAACACGATTAAGTGTTGGCGGGTGGATGAGAAAGGCGGGGCTCAGTGTCTTGCCACCTGGGAGGGTACGGGTAATGTTTGGGCGCTTGCGGTGCTGTCGAATGGCTGGGTAGTGAGTGGGGGTGTTGATGACACGATTAAATGCTGGCGGGGTGACGGGTTACGCCTGCTCTTTTGCCCTGGGCTTGCGCCGGAGTCGAGGCTGTCGATGACCTTTGATAAGGTGCTAGAAATAATAGGGATATTATTAACATCGCCTGTGCCATCTGTATTCCCTTTGCAAGCCTATCCCAGTGCTTTTCTCGGTGATAATTGGCAGCGATTAAAAGGATTGATACTGGATAAAACTAGCGCAAAGCCAGAAGGAGCATTGCGAGTTATCGATTTTAGTTATAACCAGCTTCAAGATAGACACCTTTCAGAGTTGATAGATTTAGTAAATCACCTGCCTTCATTGCAAATCTTAATACTCGATTTCAATAGATTAACTAAATACGGGTTACAGAATTTGTTAAAGGGTTTAAGAAGACATCCTGCGTTGAAAAGACTCTCGCTTCGAGGAAATCGAGTGGATGAAGTCGATAAGGCCAGTTTTGAGATGAATATTATGAATCTCTTGCTAGAAGTAGATGGTTCTTCGATATCGCGGGTAGATATATCGTTAAATCTTATGGCTGATTGGGTGGCTACGGATAAGAGCCGGTATTTGGCGTTATTAGCTTTGTTGGTGAGTTTGAATCAGCCGCTCTGTAAGGCAACACAGGTCGAGCTGGTTGGGTTTAAACGTAACAAAGAAGGACAGTGGTCATTAAGTTTTACGGAAAAAGGCAATGTTGCTTTACAAGAAGCGCCGCTTTCTAATCAACATTATAATCAATTACGTGCTTTTCAGACAGCACGTTCTGGTCAATTCCTGGAGCCTAATGAAGTATCGCAAGAATTATTAAGCGCACAACTCAAATTGGCTTTGCAAGATAATCCCGCGCTGGCTGATATCAATTTGAAAGAGAAGCCATTTGCGGAACAGAAGGCAATAGCAAAACAGTTAGTAGAATCGCATCCTGATATGCCCTTAAAGTATGTCTTGTCACATCATCCTATATTTCGGTGTGAGAGAACCAGTAAAGATATGGTTTTACCGAGTTTATTACGGCCTGGATTTAGTGTGACGAAAGACCGATGGATAGTGTATTTGATGGCTGGGAAGACAGTCGATCCGAGGAAACAACACGCCCTCTTGGCTTGGGAAGGGTTGCACGGTCATGGTCAGCGGGTATTTCGGCGAGCCCATTTGACGGTGAACGATACGGCCAGCAGCGGGTTTAAGTTGGCAGCCATCAAGAAAATTCAGATTTCCTGGAAAATGTGGGAGAAAATGCCGGAATTGGTGGATTACCCTAATTGGTTTGAGGGCATTCCCGCACGTTACTATGTGGCTGCTTTTTACGGAACACGACAACAAGTTAAGGCGTTAGCTAAAGAGGTTAATCATGAAATTACAAATGGTTTGCCTATAGGGTCACGCTATCACAGTTTGCCACTGTCTAGCGGTAGTCGTTTGAGTACTCAGGATGAAGAAGCGCTTTCTCAGAATTGTGTGAGTTGGATCACCCAAAAGATTAATCAATTCTTGGCGCTGCCTCAGGAAGAACGCTTAAGCGGCCAGGTGCCCGGCGGTGTTGCCAGTTATTATGCCAACATTGGCCATGAAGAAGCGTTAACCCGTTTTGCCAAGCGGATTAATGTCAGCGGCGCCAGTTTATTAGCTTTACCGGAAGGGGCAGCATTAGGTGTAGAGCAAGAAGCAGACGCTGCCGCACAAGAAAGCAGAAATTGCGTCTTGATGTGATGAACCCTGAGAAAACAGTGTGGCTCTAACAATATATATCCCTTCTCCTGTAAGTAGGAGAAGGGGTATTTTTTTACGGGCATCAATGGGTGTGATCGATTGGCTACATGCAAATACAGGAAGCAGGAGAATCTTCTTCCTTAAAGACCGGCAAAGCTTTCTTCGGAGCAGGACAGTAGCAAGCTTTCAATACTCCCACATTTGACTCTCCAGGCACCTGCCAATCAGCCGTAATTGCTGTTTCGCTTTGTGTCTGTTCTTTCAGTTTGGCCTCTACTGCTCGTTGGGCCAGGATACCCGGTTTCACTACACTCGAAGTTTGTGAACGGAGGCTTCCTTGTTGGACAATGGATAAGAGCGATTGAAAACCACTGGCTGAAAGTAATCGATAAGCAAGCGAAGCGCAGCTTTCATTCGTTTCAGAACCCAGCGCTTGCTGCAGCAAGTTACTGCCCGCCATTGACCAGCCTTGAATGCTATTACGCAGTGCCCTGAATTCTGCATGGACGCGGCCTGCATCGAGACTGTAGAAAGCCAAACGTACACTCGCTTCCAAGGGTTTTACCCAAAGTAATTGCTCATGTTCGCTGAGAGTAAATTGAGAGGCTTGCTCCTGGACTTCCCGGAATTGGTGAGTATCGCTATTGTGAATTACCAAACAATAACCTTTTGGACCTGGTTGCCGGAATTGGTACGGCGCAATTTCTCCTTCCGATAGCCCTTCTAAAATACAGTCCATTCGATAGGTTTGAACATAATTGGGAGGTCTTGCTGCAAAGTGCTTGGTCATATTTCGCTTCAAAGCTTCTAAAGTAGACAGGCAATCCCGTGAGACACGCTCACTGGCAGCACGCGGAGCTGGCCAGAGACTGATGTACATCAAGGGAGTTTGAATCGATACATGTCCTACATTATGGCCAGGAATATAGGCATCATCTGCGGCTGTCCAGACATTTATCATTACGTAATGTTCTGGATTGAGCCGGCTGAGTGAAGGGCTGTTTGTGGCAGCACTGGATGAGGAAGAAGATGAAGAAGCGTTGCTATAAAACATGGTAGATGGTTTCCTATTTAAGTTTACAGTTAAGGAGGTTGAGTCCGCAGTCGGGTTCACAGTATGGTTTACCGCAGGGTTTTCGCTGGACAAATCCAACCCAAAAAACGCGGCAGCAGCGCGGTAACCCGAGGTAATCAAATTCGCTTGCTGTTCTTCGCTAATGTTAAATGCCAGCATACTGATGCCGAGCGATGGAATAGAAATCGTACGGGCTTTGTCGCATTCGCTTAACAATAATTGCGTTCGCTGCTGGTTCATCGGTGTATTAAACAGGGCATTTGCATAACCACCCAAACCTGTGATTTCCTGCTGAGGTAAGGTGCTTTCACCTCTAAGATACCCTTCTACCTTTTCATCCACTAGATTGAAGCCCAGTGTGTATTGGGGAGCCTCTATCTCATCAAAAATATCAATCGGGTAATTACGCATCCAGCCGCCGTCTATCCAGGTGTTTGTGCTTTCATCAGCTTGCCGAAACCCTTCTTTCTTTCGATAAATACGGTGTGGTTGAAATAATCCCGGGATAGACATGCTGATGCGTAAGGCATCAGAGATGATCACGTCCGCTGTATTGGGGTTATCAGCTGAAAACGTCACGGCTTGTGCCAGATTCAAGTTAACCCCAACCACAGAGAGTTGACGTAGCCCCGGGTATTGGGTACTTAATTTAGCAAGCTCCGCGAAGGTCAAGTATTTTCCCGTGTGGGAGCCTTCAGTCAATCGTTGGATTTGCTTACGAATGAGAGCCTCCGCCCATTCCCGAAAATATTCTCCTTCAAAAAGGCCGTGATGTGCTTGTAATTGCTTGAGCATGGGCGCGGCGCCTGTCATAGCCGGTACCTTGGCAAAAGCAGATCCGCTCGATTGTTTCTCCACCGTGGTAAGAAGTTTCTGGGCATTACTCATTGGCTTATAGTTCGGCGTTGTACTGTCTAACATGGCTTTGAATTGAAACTCAGACAAGATAGTGCGCATCTCTTCTACGTTAAAACCCAATGCCACCAGCAAAGCGAAAATACTGCCCGCCGAAGTACCGGCTACCCGTTTGAGTTGGCTTAGATCGCATTGCGCGGCGAGTACTTTAAATGCGCCAACATAGGCGATGCCTTTGACACTGCCGCCGGCAAACACCAGATTGTGATAGAAGGGTGAAGAAGAAGAGAAAAACATAGTAATACCTCCCTGTTGTTTGCTGTTTAAGTTATGTATGCCAGATGCAAATAAGCTAATTGTGTTTGTTCTGGCATGTTCTTGTTGGTTAACGTATCGAAACTTTATCTTGACAGACATTGCTGTCTTTAGCAAGGCAGGATTTCTCTATTCAAAATAAAGTGATTATTGTCGATTTCGTGTTGACAAAATCATTACCGAAAGAATTAATTACTTCGCAGCAGCTTTCGGCCTTCCTAATTCGGAGCGTTTGCCTCTTGCGATCAACCCTAAGGGAGAGATTATCAGTTTTTGTATAACTAAACAAAGGAAACCGAGATAGTCGAGCCGCTATGCTTGTTATGCATTTCGAACCTCTCTGTCCGAAATGCCCTCGCATGACGCGGCTAACTAAATTTGCCGCGGCCGTCCTGCGTCCGACTCATGCTCGACTGCGCTCTCGCATAAGTCTCCCACAAATGACTGGACGCCGAGGATAGCTTATTGTGCTCGCTTCGCCACCTCCGATACGTTGGCTCTCCGGTAGCTGCGCTGCGCACAATAAGCCTCGGCTTCCGCGGACTCCGCGCCTTGTGCTTCGCACTTGACGCGCAGCGACCGTTATGTGGTTAAAAAGCTTGCTAAAAATTTACAAAGATTAGCAGCAGCGGATAAAAAATCTCTGGAGCAAGAATTATTTGAAAACTTAGCCAGTCATGGATTACGGTGCATTACCAAAGTTAGAAAGGATATGAAGAAAAAGTTATTTGATTTTGAAGGTTTTTGAATCGGCGCAATATTATTGAAACGATTATCGATTAATTCACAATCATTTATCATAATTCAATATACACGACACCGAAGTCCTTTTAATTTTTTGGTAAACACTCTGGCTACTTTAATTTTCTATTTCTCTTTGCTTTAAATTGCTCGAATAGGGCAGTGACTTGATATACTTTTCCATAAACTGCCAATCAGGGTTGTCTTTGTTATCCACAGGCAGTTTAATTTTGAGTCGAACGCATTTTTTAAGTTTAATTCTTCTGCTATAAAACCATTTTGCTCTTTCCTGGTTAAGAAGTGTTGTAATAAATAATCCTATGTAAAGATTAAACGAAAAAACAGGTGACAATACTGTCACATCGGAGGTGGCGCAAAATGATTGGGGCTGATAGAAAGCCGCACATCCCACATCACCTATGCTCAAGCTGTTTTTTGGAAAAATGGGTTTTTTATCAATCCATTGCATGATCCCGTTATTGATGCGGCTTGCAGAGACATAAGGTATCTTGCCTGCTTTATACGTTTGGTTAGGGATACGCCGGCCTCTTTGCATAGTAAAAAAGTCTCTTAAAAAAAACCACTTCCATTGCCTTTCGGTCAAACCTATTTTTTGGTGAGATGCTGAGTGGCATGAGAAAGGCTTAAGTATTTTGATTTTTCTAGCCATTCTTCGCACATCATCAGGGTGAGGAAGAAGAAGCTTCGAGAGCGTTTTATTAGCAGGCCTTCCATAGCTATAACGGTATTGGTTGGCTCTAATAAAGGTACAATAGACGAGCTTCTCACTATCAGATAGCCTCTTTTTAGGTAGTAAAGCTTGCACATGTTCGCTGCAATAAAAAGGCGTTGTTTGTAAAAACGTTTCTAATACCGACCCCCCTACTGCCACACTGAGTGCGCCGGCTGGGTGAGGCGCTATTCCCTGAATGGGCTTGATGGTGGCCGACACGCCATTATTTCTACAGCCCGCGGATACAAAATTTATTCCCTGCTGAGAGGGAGTTAATTTATTGAAACGGACTTTAATACCCGGTTTAATATCAAAGAGGCTTTTTAGTGGTATGAGCTTCATTGGTTTCGTTTCCTTGAGAAAATTGAAAAATCACATGGTCTTTGATGCTTTTGATAAAGTCTTCCTCGGTTAATGCCGAGTAATCTGTTTTCATATAGGCTTCAATACACCATTCATCTTTTGCATCTACATGGCGAAGGACACTCAGCCCCGTTTTATTTCTGCCTTTTTTGAAGTTATCAACCCATTGGGATTTAATGTTTTTCCATTTGCCTGAATCAACTCGGCCTAGTGTTTTGTGGTGGGTGAAGCCATCGTCTTTATAGTATCCAAAGTAAGTCTTATCACTTTTACGATGGGGTTTGTGCGCTTCAAATACCATGACACAAGTGATGACAGCCACGGGATAAAATAAATTCTCCGGCATGGAAAAAACGGCTTTCAAGGTATGTTTTTCAAGTAATCGTTTTTTCATCGCAATGACGCTGTCTTTGAGTGAAGTAGCGCAACTCATCTGAATAATAGCGGCACATCGACCGCCTTTTTCGAGGCAATAAAGTGCGTTCTCAATGAATCGCAACTGCCCCTCTTGTCCGACATCATACGGGGGGTTCAACAAGGCGACTGTGGGTTTCAGTTTTTCCACTCTCTTTCGGCTTTCTTCTGAAAACGAATCTCCCTGATAAATGTGGGGTTTACATCCTCCATTGATCATGAGATTAGAAAAGGCAAAGGTGAACAGATCTGTCCGTTTTTCGATACCGACAAGCTGGTTTTGTTTGATGTGGTTTTTCTTCTTTTCATCAGTGCCTGCAAGAGAAACGAGGTGTTTCATGGCAGCCACTAAAAATCCTCCTGTTCCGCAACAGGAATCAAAGACCACATCATTTTTATTTAGGTTCACAACCTCGCAAAAAAACTCAGTGATATGTTGAGGGGTTAGTACCACCCCTGTTTTGCGATCGGCTCTTGCTTGCCGGGTAAACTCATTATAAAAAAGACCGATAATATCCTGTCCTTTGCCCGCACTTTGCATGAGAGGCAAGACTTGGGATGCCAAGATCTTGGTTAATTCTTGAATGACTATATTATCTTCAGGGTGAGCGGCTGTCCTTTTTTTAAGTTTTGTTTCTTTAGCCCAGGGCTTATTCCTAATCGTGCTATATTCGCTAAGGAGTGTATCAAGGCGATGATTGTCGACCTTGTGGGCTTGCAGTACCCGTTTGATGGCGTCTACAACAGATTTCGCTAGTTTAGCTGGAGTAGGTTCTGATCTTTTGGTGAATGCTTGAGATCCGTAATGACTGCGAAAATGATCATCTTGTAATGCCAATAGAATGGCATTAACCAGGGTGCATTGCTCGTATTCTGCAATGGAATAACTATTTAATGTTTTGTTCAATGCGGCTGCTATGGTGGTAATTTCTGGTGTTTCACCTTTTTTGACTTTTGACATAGTATGAATTTCCTAACAGTTAATGGTTTATGGGTTCTTTTTTACGTTTTCTATGAGATGGTTTAAGCGTTCCTGAAATTGTTTAATAACGGTTGTGACGTCTATTTCTCCCGTTCTGATTTGTTCTAAAGCGGCTTCAAACGTTGCCGTTAAATCAGGGGTTGTGGCCATGGCGGGCAATTTGGCAATCAATTGCCTGCCTACCTCTGTTGAGACGATGGTGTTGCCTTTGCGTTTTAAATAGCCCCGTTTAAAGAGGATGTCGATGATGGCAGCACGGGTCGCTTCTGTGCCCAAACCATCGGTTTCCCGTAATCGCTTTTTGATGGCGGGGTCTGTCACAAAGTGGGCTACGTGTAACATGGCACTGAGTAAAGTCGCATCCGTAAAGCGCGCTGGCGGGGGCGTTTTTTTAGAAAGGACAAGGGCTTTTTCACAGTGCAGCACATCACCTGTCCGTAGTTGAGTCAAGGGTGAGGGAGCAGGCTCATTGTTTATGGGTGGGCTATCGTCTAATGCCAGTTTTTTCCATCCCATCTGAATTACCTGTCGTTCTGATAACAGCCATTTTTCAGTGGCAGCTTCTAAGGTGGCGTTTACTTCTTCTACCTCATGATCAGCATAAAATTGTACGAAATAGCGAAAACAAATTAAGCGATAGACATCCCGTTCAGCCGAATTCAGAGTGCCCATATCCGGTACATTGATTGTGGGGATAATCGCGTGATGTGCGCTCACCTTGCTGTCATTCCAGGCGTTAGTTTTCTGTTTAATATTAAGTTTGGCTAAGGCGACTTCCCGGGGAAAAGTATGCATTAGCGCTGTCAATACTTTGGGTGCCATAGCATGGTGGGCTGATGGCAAATAATGGCAATCCGATCGGGGATAAGTAATCAGTTTGTGTTTCTCATATAACATCTGACAAGCAGTTAATACAGCACTCGCATTGAGATTAAGTTGGTTGGCGCCATCAATCTGTAAGGCAGAGAGAGAGTAAGGCAAGGGTGGGGGTGTTTTCTTTCTGACTTTTTCAACGTCTTGGACTATTGCCATGTTATGCAACAGGCATGAGGCGATATCCTCTGCAACGGCTTTATTTAACAGATGGTGGGATGCATCCAATGCCTCAATAACGCGTGGGTTTTGCGAAGCCTGTGTCTGCCACTGTGCTTGAAAAGAAGCGGGCGATGCTGGGGGGGTTGTGATAAAGGTGGCTGCCACATCAAAATAAGGTGTCGCTTTGAAGTCTTCAATCTCGGTATCTCGTTTAACGACTAAGCCCAGAACAGGAGTTTGTACGCGCCCTACTGATAATACACTTTTCTCACCATTAGCTTGACATAACAAAGTGTAGGCTCTTGTGCTGTTAATGCCGAATAACCAATCTAATTGACCACGCACCAGAGCAGATAAAGATAAGGGCTTAAACTCGGCATTGTCTCTTAAATCCGCTAACGCCTGTTTGACTGCAGAGGTCTCCAAGTCATTAATTAATACCCTTTTGACGGGTTTCTTAACCTTAAGATACTCCAAGACTTCATCCACTAAGCGTTGTCCCTCTCTGTCCGGATCGCCCGCATGGACAATGAGATACTGTCTTTTACTCTCCATTTCCATTCGACAGGTAAAATGGGTAAGTCTTCCAAGCGCCATTGTTTGTAACGGGAGTCATAGTATTCAGGTTCAGCCAATTCCAAAATATGTCCTACACACCAGGTGACGATGTCGCCGTTAGCGGATTTGATATAGCCTTTCTGATAATGCAGAGGGGTAGGCAGGCTAGCTGCAATAGCACGGCCTAAGCTTGGTTTTTCAGCAATAAATAAACGCATGAGGGATATGCTCCTTTGAGTGATGGATGAGAAAATAAAGACAGTAGGTAATAGGTTAGGGCAGCAGTGCAGCTCTTTTTTCAAGGCTTGCTAACAATCGGTTGGCTTGAGTAACCGAAAGCCCTGGTAATAAATCTCTTTGAATCACTTTAATCACATGATGAGGGTTGACATCGCCTAAGACAGAAGCCGCTTTTTGATAACGATAATTATTTTTAAGATATTCGGCGATGGTGACTTTGGGCAATTCTCGTAATCTGATTTGTAAGAGGGTTGACATAAAGGTGTGCATCAGTTTCTTGGATTTGTCTAAGAGGATGAAAGCGGTACTTAAGCTTTCAAAAAGACCGGCTTGTTTAGCCGCCACTATTAAACAAATCACGGTGTCAAAGTATTCAAAGGTACGCAATACTTCGAAAAATAAACGATTACTAAAGGCGTATTCTTGTTTAAATACGGTAGGTGCTGAGAGCTTGTCAGCGGTTAAACCCTGTTGATTTAAATGCTGCTGGTATTTGGCAATGTCATATAAGAAGACTGATTGCACCTCATCAATTAATTCATCAATAGCCACCATAATAGAGCAGACATAAACCTGTTGTTGTCTGGCCAAGATGCGAAGTCTTGCGAACTTTCGTTGTGCAACTGTTAAAAGGTTTCGATGGTTTAACCACTTGGCTTGATACTGTGCCAGGTAAGCGGCATCGCGGCTTCGAAGTTGCAGGCTGTAGCGTGTTTCCATGAGCTATGTTCCTCTTAAAGAGTGGTGAGGGAAGAGACTTAAAAATTACATCAGGATGGGGTGTTGGCGTTTACGGTTAAACGATTCACTGATTGCATGAGGGTCTCCATGTCGTTCGGAGCTAAGTTATCGTTTTTGGGTAAAGGCATTCGGATTTTGTATAACTCACCGCCGTTTACAAACACAAAAGCCTGACCTTTGGGCAAAGAGACAATATCGTTAACGGATAACATGGGAACACTGACACGTTCCACGCGGTCTTCATTGCTCGTGTGAAAATAAACGCCATCAACACCTTGCGGCGTATCACTGACCCTAGATACTTGTGAGGGGGTAAGGATATCAACGGAGGGAAGCTGATTAATCAAAAGTTCTGCAGTTTCTCTGTTTTTAACTCGAAGCATAATTAAAGTGTTAAGATTACCTTCTGTCATCTTGGCCAAGGCATGATTGCCGCCAAAACCGGACTCAATATCCTGCAACGTTTGGGAGTAGGCAATCACTTTGACGCCAGCGCCACCTGCTTTATTTAAAAGGGTTACAAATTGGGATTCAATAATATCGCTAAATTCATCCGCATGAAGACAAAGCGAATGGGGGGCAGACTGGTTTGTACTGGATTGTTTATAAAGACGTCCTACGGTAGAAACTAAATCGGCAATCAATGCTTTACCTACTGCTTGGGCTAAGACCTTGTTAGACATAGCATCCAGGCCAATATAAACAATCTTGCGTTCTTTGATAACCTCCATTAAGTTAATTTCTTTGTTATGAAGATGGGTACTGTCATCATCGAAAGAAAATAGGGAAGCGCCTGAACCTTGGTTAATTTTATCTAAAGCGGGTGATAGGCTTGCAGTGATTTTGTCATAGTATTCTTTGTTCATATTGGCAGCATCTTGCAAGGACAATAAGATGGTAGAAAAAAGCCAGGATTGATCATTTTCTTTATTCTGTGAATGTTGCTCTAGGAGGGTGTTGATACATTCTTTTATCACATCGGCTTGCTGCATGGGAGAAACCGGATTGCCCTTTTTATCGAGTTTGGCACTATGGGCTGATTGAATTCTATCAAGAATGGGTTGTATCTCAGGATATTGAGGTAAGACTACCGTTGTCATATAAGCTACTAATAAATCATCTAAATGGGTGACAAAAAAAGCGATATTCTTATAGTTAAGCGGTCTTCCCATTTCAAAAAGGCAGTGGGCTACGATATTGACATATTTCCAAGCAAAATCTTTAAAGACATCATCCCCGCTGCTACTGCTCATGCCGCTGACCACACGGGTAGCTACCTCGCTGATATCAGAGAATGTTGCTAAGGGGTTATAGCGCGCAGACACTTCTGAAAAGCCTGCATGTAAACAATACACATCATCCAGACGGTTGGCTGCATTGGCGGCGCTATAAATATCTCGCATCAACTCCAGGTCACCTTTGGGGTCTAATACAATGACAGCTTCCCCATTGCGAATATCCTGGTTAATCAGGATAGACGCTAAACGGGTTTTACCGACACGGGTCGTGCCTAACACTAATATATGGCCGTTACGTTGATGTTGAGGAATGCGGATAGTTTCTTCATGGTTACCAACGCCATGTAACCACGGTTTTCCCCCGATGTCGGGGAGAGGTCGAAGGGGATTTAATCGGCTTTGAGAATGAAGGAGGCGATGCAGCCAATGAGAAGGGGGTAGACTTTGTTCTGCTTTTCGTGCCAGCCGATAGAGTTTGTTTGGGATAATATATGCTTCATTTTTAATTTGGTTGATGAAATACAAACGTTGAGAATGATGGGCTTGCCAGCGAAAGCCTTTGCCTAAATAGAGCCATTTTTTGGATAAGGGAACCTCTTTCGTAGACATCGAAAAAGTAGAAAGTGACAATAGACCTCGCTGGTATCGATACACTTGATAGCCTTGATATCCTCGGTAAAAGGAAGCGATTAGCAGCAAACCCGCTGCGACAGAGGCTTGCTGGGGGTTTAATAAAAATAAACCAGGATATTCAACAACAACATACCCGCTTAAGCAGAAGACGATACTGCTATAAACTTCCACAGGTTTTCGAAGCCACATCTCAACCGTGTGTTTAGTTTTTGCCGGTTGCATATAGAAATTCCTGTTTAAAGAAAAAAGCTATTAAAAAAGATGTAAGAAGATGTCAATGGCTAACAAGGACAGAATAATCACATAGCGTTGGTGAATGGCTCGTTTTAAGGTAGCTTCGGACATGGTTTTACCTCGTAACCGATACCGAACAAGCGGTGGCCAGAAGAGGAAAATAGCGATTAAAATCCCCAGGCGCCATACCAAAAGCCAAACGGTGTTTACCTTTAACCATTGAGCAAGGACATGGCTTTGAGTTTGGTGATGTAATAAATAAAGGCTCGCTAATAGACTAATCGCAGCGATGACAGTAAGGCTAAGAAATGTTACAATAAAGCGTTTAGCGGTGCGGCTAAATGGTTTTTTAAATAACATCAACATATATCAAACCTTAGTATAAAAGGACGGAGTATTAGAAATGAACCATAATAAACAGACAAACCCCATTGTTTCTGAATTAGATGAAACAGGTGTATGGCATACCATAGGAGAAATTATTGCCATTGTGTTTAAAATTTTATTTAAAATAATTAAAACTTTATTGTTGATTGTATGGGGCCTGGTTAGTTTTTTTCTTCGTATGGCTTTTGCTTTTGGAGGTAGCAGCAGTAGAAATTTATCCTGTTTCGAGCAAGAAGAGATTCAAAGAATTGAAAGTGAAATCATCACGGGTCAAATAAGTGCTACAGAAGGTGAGTTACGTATTAGTCAAATAAAGGATAAGACGTAATTATTTAAGTCTAGTTACCTTCAATACATTATCGAATCCACTTTTTACGTCAGATGTTATACCGTTTGCTACCGTCTGGCTTTGCCCTAACATTTTATCTAAACCATTTCCTACTTTTACCCCCGCCCATCCTAAAATATATAGCAAAATACCGGCTGCCACAAAATAAAAGTTACTCATAATATTGATGATAGTCGGATGTTGTATTAATACATTCCCTAATGAGGGATCGGTGGTGCTGGCTAATAAGGCATTTTCTAGGTATTTGTCCATTGCCCAAATGAAATCCAGAAAAATCAAAATAAAGAAGGCGCAACAAAGCGAAACCCCTACGCCAAATCGGTATCCCCCAAAAATCAGAACAAAGGGGCTAAACATAATAATAAAAAATAGCGTGCAGGCTCGTATGATGGGTAACACATCGGCAATGGCATCTCGTTTTAACGGAATCACCAATAGCCTACTAATGGTTTGGCTCATTCCGATCAACCCTTGATTAAAAATGCCACTCGCTCCTGGGTTGGTATCAATCTGGGCATTATCTGAGGAAAATCCTCCATAATTGCCTTTAGAATGATATAAGACGCTCCTGGTTACCACATCATCCGAGGTGGTTTGGGTGTAAGGATTCATGGCAGTCATCCACCGAGCAGCTTGTTCGCTGGGTTTTAATTTCCCCAAATGATTATCAACAGGTTGATCAGCATCCACATCTTTTACAATGGCTCTTTCTAGTCCTTTTTGAGAATCACTCCACCATTGTTCACAGGTGGGATATCCCCACTGCGGCATTTCCATCTCGCCTGCGTCGATAGCTTCATCAATGCTTTTTAAGCGATATTGACTGTAAGGAAATCCTGGTATGGGAGAAAGAGGTGTCATGTCTTCTTGACTATAATAGAGTTCACGTAAAACATGTGATCCCATCCAGGATAAATCGGCCTCTCCCCCGTAATTTTTCATAATGGATTCATAGGTTGATAGATCAGGCTTTTGAGCATCAAATTTAGCTTTTGCACGCAAATAACAGTCATGATTAAACTGTGTGACTTGTTGTTGCACAGGAGAAGTGACACGAGATAACACTAATGTTTGCATTAAGTCTCGAATATCTGTCTTACAGGGGATTGAACC
>JAJNDI010000033.1 GCA_021156325.1 Gammaproteobacteria bacterium | reverse complement strand
ACGCGGCCGAGTGCGTTAACCCAAGAACAATACAAGCGGGCTCTTAAAGATAAATCGCGCTTTATCAGCCAAAACAAGATCCCGCCGTTAAAAAACACCCAAAACCTCTTGGCGGCTTTTCCTGATTTACGCAATATGCACGATTCTTTTGTGCGATCGGTCGTCAATGATTTAAACGATGTTAATTTATATACGAGTTTATTAGACATACACACCGCTGTGTATGAAATGCGCCGCTCAGTCGATTTGCAATTTACCGATAAAGCCTGGCGGCCGATTTTGCCCGGTGACAAAATCCCCGCGAGACAATCCCGAAAACCGTCAGGTGATTTGGCTGATCTGCTCATGCCGCCCTTATCCAAGCAGATTATCCCGCGTGATGGGGAAATTATTGATCTGAGAACAGCCCGCATAGGCGACAGGTATTATTCATCCGTCTTTATTGAATTATTTCCAAAAGACATTAAGCCTTTTTCAGAATTATTTTCACGCATTGCCGCCACTCAAATTCCCTGGCGGATTTCCTTTTTGATCGACAGTCAAGGCTTGAATTCCATTAAAATGAAAGCGCTGTTGGCGGCGATTTTAAGTTTTACGTCAGCCAATAACCGCCTTATTTCTGATGCCAAGAATTTATTGGCAGATATTGATGTGAATACAGACGATGCGGTGGTGAAATTACAAGTCGTCACGACCACCTGGGCGCCGGAAGGGGATATGGGGTTATTGCGCAACCGCACAGCCGAATTGGCCAAAGCGGTAGAAGGATGGGGCAGTTGCGATGTTTCTGAAGTCTGCGGTGATGCTTTTGAAGGGGTGATATCCAGTGCGTTGGGTGTGTCTGGCAACAGTGTGGCGACATCGTCAGTAGCACCTTTATCCGATGTGATTTACATGCTGCCCATCGCGCGCCCTGCTTCATTGTGGTCGACAGGAGCCGTTTTATTTCGCTCTCCTGACGGCAAACCCTGGCCGTATCAACCGGGTTCGACTCAACAAACCACGTGGATCGATATCATTTATGCAAGGCCGGGGTCGGGTAAATCGGTTTTATCCAATGCCTTGAACTTTGCATTGTGTTTATCCTCGGGCATCGTGCGGCTTCCGCGCATTGCCATTGTCGATATTGGCCCTTCCAGCAGCGGCTTGATTTCTCTTTTAAAAGAAGCGCTGCCCAAAGAATATCGTTACCTTGTGGCTTATCACCGCCTGCAAATGACGCCAGAGTATTCCATTAATCCTTTTGATACGCAATTAGGATGCCGTTATCCCACTCCTCAAGAGCGGGCTTTTTTAGTAAATTTTCTCACCTTATTGGCAACTCCTTTAGGACAGTCACGCGCTTATGACGGGGTGACGGATATGGCTGGTATGGTCGTGGATGAACTCTACAAAATATTTGCCGATACCGGGAATCCTACCGCTTACACAGCGGGTATTGAATTGATTGTGGATGGGATCTTAGATGAAATCGGTTTTATCTTCGATCAGCACACGACATGGTGGGAAGTAACTGATGCTTTATTTAGTGCAGGCTTTACGCATGAAGCGATGTTAGCGCAGCGATATGCGATGCCGTTGTTAGCCGATGCGGCTTCCATTTGCCGCACGGCATCGATTGAAGATCTCTACGGACAAATCTCAACACCCACTGGTGAAACCCTTATCAATGCATTTTCGCGGATGATTTCAAGCGCTGTGCGGGAGTATTCTATTTTATCGCGCGTAACGCGTTTTGATTTAAGCGATGCCAGAGTTGTGTCGCTCGACTTGGATGAAGTGGCCAAGAGCGGCGGTGAAGCGGCTGACCGGCAAACAGCCGTCATGTATATGCTGGCACGTTATGTGTTGGCAAGACATTATTATCTGACCGAAGAAAATGTCGTGAATATGCCGGAGCAATATCGAACGCATCACTTAACGCGGGTGTCAGAGATCAGAGAAGATCCCAAGCGCATTGTCTTTGATGAATTTCACCGCACTTCCAAAGCGCAAGCAGTTAGAGACCAAGTCATTCTTGACATGCGTGAAGGGCGTAAGTGGAAAGTTCAGATTTGTTTATTATCGCAATCATTAGATGATTTTGATGAAGTGATGGTGGAATTTGCCACGAGCGTCTTTATTATGGATGCGGGACCTGCGCAGGCTATCCGCAAAACCACGGAAGTATTTGGCTTGTCAGAAACAGCGCAACTGGCATTAAAGCATCGTGTACACGGGCCCAGAGAAGGCGGTGCGACTTTCCTTGCGCAATTTTCGACAAAGCATGGGATCAATACGCAATTGCTGACTAACACCATTGGGCCTATTGAATTATGGGCATTTTCTACAACGGTGGAAGATACCCGGGTGCGCGACCGCTTATACCGGCAATTAGGGCCGAAAGAAGCGCGGCGTGTGTTAGCCAATTTATTCCCCAGCGGTTCATTGGCGAAAGTGGTGGAAGAACGGATGACGCGTTTAAAAGAACAGCTGGGAACGGTTGAAGAGAATGCCAATATCTCTGTGGTTGAGCAATTGGTACAAGATATTCTGCAGGCTTATGGGAAAGATCCGAATATCAAATTTTTGAAGACTTGAAATCTTCTTCCTACGAAGGATTCTTCCCGCTCGCGCAAGCCGAAATCTGTCTATTTTTAAACCAATATTGATGCCGCGCTAAGTGCATAATTAATAAATGCATTTTTTTTAATGCAAGTATGTTGTTTTTATTCATTGATATGGTATAATTCTGCGTCAGTATCAGTAAAAGATCGATTTTTGGGTGAATTTGCTTCCAAAAGCAGGGTCTAATCTAGAGATAATGACTCATGGCAGGTTTTTTGCTCCAATCTCACCATCAGAACAAAAAACCTGTTATATAACAAAGAAGATAGTGACAAGGGGTAAAATAGTATGGCCGGTGATTTGAAAAACAAGCTTGAAGCAATTGATGAACATTTGAAAATTGCTGATGACACACGCGAGGCTGCACTAGCTGGTCTTGCTGGTAGCCCAGAACAACAAGTAGTCGCCGAACGTTACCTTAAGCGTAATAATACCCTGGCAGCTATCTTGCGCGAAGAGCAAAATGCCCGAGTTTATCTCGAAGCCAGTGATTTGATCACTACCCCGACTGCTTATTCTGAAGAAAACAAAAAAGAAATTATTGAAAAACTTGAAAAACGCCTTGAAGAAGCTTATGCCACATTAATTCGTGAACAGCAAGCGCAAGAAGCCCAGATACAAACCTTGATTCAAAAAGCATTTGATGCTCGCGAAGCAGATAAGGCTCGAGAATTCCAGGAAATTCTCGTTGCACAGCGCCAAATACATCAACTTGAACGAGAGGGGCTTCGTGAAAAACTGTTAGCTTTACCTGCTGCCTTTAAAGAACAAGCACAAATCACACGAGAAATTCCAACGGCAGAATATATTAAGAAAAAGTTTTATATTGTTGAAGAAAATGCAGCAAGAACAACAATTACATCTACTGGTGAAAAACATGACCCTGCTTATATTTCTAACCTCACTATTAGCGGCGCAATAACGCAGCCACCGGTGGTTAGAGCATTTGCTTCATTGAGAATCCCTCAAAAAGAAGTGTTGAAGGCTCCAACAGCTGATTCGACAAAAATTTACTACCAAAGAACCCCAGCAATAAATGAAGCAGAAAACTCAGGAATGGTTGCTGAGAAGGAGCTCAACACAGCCGATTATCGCATCGAATTAAAAGCGGATGGTACTTTTAAAATTGTATTACAAAATCCTCCTCAATTTTTCTTAGCTGATTTGCGGCGTAAATGGATGTTTCAGGAAGCGATGAAAGATCTATACAAAATTGCGCTGGCTTCTGAACAAAACAAAGGTGACTTAAAGATCGATATGCAGCTTTCCCATTTAGGGGAATCAATGGAAAAAGCATTGAGTGAACACAATAAAGCCTTGTCTAAAGAGTATGGTGTGGCTACTACCGGAGTGGCTTTTGACCCCGCAGAAGCGGGAAAAGAACGCAGGGAAAAAGCTATTAAAAAGGGGGAGTTGCAAGATCTTGCTGATGAAAAAGCCAGCACCGCACGCGATGAAATAGTAAAGACTGCAACCATGAAAATGTTAAAAGGCCGGTTTAACGCGCATTTGGCTGATTTAAAATCTCATTTGTATAAAAACGGCGCCGACCCGATCTCTGTCAAAGATAAAGAAGCCATAGACCACCTCATTGAAAATTTAACGAACGATGCAGGCCTTTCCAATGAACATCAGCAATTGCTTCTGTCACCACCTCACAATTTAACCGACTATAATAGCCTTATTATATTGTTGACTAAAATAGCGGAACTTCTAGCCAAACCAGAACTTTTCCCTGAACAAAATTTCAAAAATGTGGTAGATCATGTCTTAGTTGAAAAACGCTGCGAGGCTATACACTCGCTTAATGAACAATTAGCGTTAATGTTGCATGGTATTCCTTTAACCAATAATCCGCTGGAAGTAGGTGAAAACAAACCGCTTATTGAAAATCTCTCAACCACTGATGATCAAATTACGGCTTTGGTCGCACGCCAATCTCATAGTGAAACTGAATTTCAAGGCGATCTCGCTAAAATAGTGAATAAAGCCAGTACTGATCGGGAACAACCCGAGATAAAGGACAAGGCAAATAAAATAACACTTTACAAGGTTTTACAAAACCTGGCAGTCGAAATGGGTAGTGGTAATAATCTACAGAAAGAAGCTCATCAAAAATTATTCGAAACAATCTTAAAACGAGTGTTGAATGACCCTAAAGTGATCGAATTTATAACAGACTGGCAATCGGATATCCATCTTGAGAAGCTGTTAAATCAACTGTATGATTTTTTGCTGAAGAACGAAAACAAACCGTTAGTTGAACAATTAATAGCTAAACAGCCAACACTTAAAGATCAACTTATTGCCTATGCAGCAGGGCAGCCTGAAAAATACAAAGACATGAGCCCTGAAATCAAACAAGGCATCCGTGAATATGTCAAAGACAAAGCCGTGTTGCGCCATCAATTATTGGCGAAAACACTAGATGTTGGTATTGCTAATGACATAGCAGCCCATGCTGAGTTAATGAAGGCAGCAGTTGTAACATTCCGTGGTAATTCAGAAGAGAAAAGGCGCTTCATTATGGCCGAATTATCTTTTATACATGATCCTACCAAAGTAAAAACTATTGGTGAAAAGCTTAAAGATGACGTAGAAATTGATTTGTCAGCAGCGGACAAAAGATCTTTAAATGAAGATTATCTTGTGAATAATGAGAGTATAAATGCTATAACAGTTCTTCCTGCCGGTATCGATCGGGTTGTTGGAAAGGTTGGCGGCCCTCAAGGTTTCTTTGAGCTATATGCAGCAGCAGCGGATGATGATGCCAGACGACCACTGCGCGAAAGATTTTATCAAATTGAATGGACAAGAGATGAACTTATCTTTTTTGCAGAAAAATTAAATGGCGTTGTTGATATCGCAAAGTCAGATGGAGCGCAAGCTGTCGCCCAAGCAAATGTTAAGCATTTACGTCAAGAAATTTTACTTTCTGCTTCACCAGCACAAGCTGCTATTTTAATTAGTCGTGGTCTTGCGGGGCAAGCAATATCTGCAGACAATGATTGGCGTACTCCTAACAGCCGTCTAGAAGATTTGGAAAATATCATGAGAAATGATTCTGCTCGTGCTGCAGCAGTTTTTGTTGAAATATACCACTATCATAAAGCAAATGCCGCAACTGTTGAAGATGTTTGCGAAAAACTATTGACGTTTAACGGCGGTCTTGCTTATCTATTTTTTGATAAGGAAGAATTTAGAACAGCGCTGCTTCAACATCCGAATGCAGAACCTGTATTACTGGCAAGGTTTTTGGATAGATATGTAGATATTCGCACAATTGCAGGCGATGACGCGAACACTATTCAAACTGCCCTCATCACGATGCTGAAACAGATTCCTAATGATAATAGTCATGCGGGCGTTGCTAATCTTTCAAAGCGTGCAACGGTGTTTGCGCATTTGGATGCCGCTATGCAAACCAGCCTTGTTAAGGATAAATTTAATGACATTGACCAAGATTTACGAAATGCCATCTTGGCTTTGCCGAGAGATAAGGTTAATAATGCTAGCCTGGGTGGGCATTGTAATGCTTGCGTTTCCATTTTATGGATGTTGGCCGGTTTAATATGCCCTAATATTAATACGCCTGATCAGCAATTAACAAGAGCTACAGAATTTATCAACATTTTTAAAGAAAAAGTTGATCAGAATAAATGGGTTGAGATGTATATTGCTGCTGTTAAATCTTGTATAGGGATAGTCGACGCTAATGAACAAGCAACATATCAAAACATCATCAACCATCATGAATTTATCCAAACTATCTTCAAGGAAGACAATACGCTTTTTGAAAATCTGCTTAATTTGCCTGAAGCAGAGGTAACATATGTTACAAAAGCAGGCATTTTAATGGCGATAAAATTGGATTTCTCCCATGATTCAACGCCAGAGGAAGAAAGAGCCGAATTTCTGTGTGAACAATTAGCGAAAGTTGATCAAAGTGATATTCCTAAGAGAGCCAGTAAAGCAAGTCTTATTACTGCTATTTTAAACTATGGGGGTATGGCCGTTGGTCCAGAGCAGCGAAAAGCTTTTTTGAAGGAATTAACCAGCTCTAGTTCTATCAATCAATTAGTTGAGTTATGCTCAATTAACAATCTTTTTGCCCAGGCTTTGCGGACGACAATTTTAAGTGAGCTCAGTGATAGTGTTAGCTTGGATGTAAAAGCAAAAATCATTGCAGGAATAGCAGCTCCTGATCAGAGAAACGTCGCTATACAGGCCAGGATAGGTGAAGCTGCTCCAGCTGCTGCAACAGATGAACAGAAAAAATTGGCGAAGGAAATCTTGTTGGCATTAACAGGAGAAAATCGCAAAGCCTATTTTAAATCATTGCTGGGCAATCCAGTTAATACAACAGTAGCTGCAAAGGTTTTCTGGCAAAATCCTGACTTAATGAAATTAGGCGATGTGTGGGATTTAGCCAGTACTGAAAATGCTGTAGGCCATGATGATCCCGATAATCGTGCTGCTGCCTTTGCGGCGTTGGTTGAGGAAGCCAGCCTGGATGATGATCAACAATTTAATTATTTAGTCGATCTCTATTTCCACTTGAATACGCAAACCCGCGAGCAATTAATAAACGTGCCCAATGCCCGGCTTGGTTTTGATAACCCAGCTCTTAAATGGACAAATTTACGTAATATGATTATCAAATGTAAGCAAATAAACCAGCTGCAAGCATCGGGGGCAGAGAAAGCCAACGATGACAGGCGTAATAAACCTCCTGCAAGCTCGATGTTGAGTCAACTCTTTTCTTCCAAGAATAGGGTGATTGAGGTTATACAATTGCCAGCAGATGGTGATTATCACGAGGCTGTTACTGAAGGTAATCTGAAAACGGCGAAAATTCATGCAATAGTCGATCTAATAAATAGTCATCCAGTTATTGACGAGAAAAATGCGTTATTTAAAGTGTTTGCCTGTTCACTCGATGTGAACAGCGAGGAATTCTGGGCGTTATGGGAAAAATTAGAGTTGCATACTGATATTTCTGCTGACAACCCTAAAATTCAACTTGCCGCTGATCTTATTGTGCATGTCTATAAGGAAACAAAGGTAAATCTTTATGGAGTGCACAATGGACATACCTATGTTCATGCTGATGTTAAAGCTGCTGGAGCTCCTAATTTATTGGAAATAGCATTAACTGCGAAGGGATTTACTCCTGGAATGGATGAGCCTATGGGCTTCTTCGCCAGATTTTCACCATTTACATAGCAGAAAAACACTATAACGAGGTAAGCAACAATGGCCGGTCCAACGCCCAAAGAACCAAAAGGCTTAAGTTACACAGAGATTGCTAAAAAGCGCGACACAGAGATTAAAGGCTTCAAAGACAAGCTTGAACAAGGCTTGGGCGCGCACCTGGATGGCACCGCTTTAACAGCGGGGGCTCCTGCTGCCGTACCAGCGGCAACTGGAGCAGTCGCACAAGCATTACGCCCTGTTTATGAGTGTATTTTTTCACCCAAAAATAATTATCTCCAATACACCCTGGAACAAAACCTTGAACCAGCCTTGAAGTTTTTTAATACCTATGATTTCTCACAATTGGATGCTGAAGAAGAGGCAAAAGCATTGCACTTGCTCGATCGAGAACTCGATCGTGTAGAAGCGCAGTTAAAAGAGCATCAAGTATTGCAGTTAAAGGTGTTTGAAAATGCCAGAGCAAAGCCGCTGACCAGTTTTGATGAAACACAGAAAAAACAATATCATAATAATATCGACCTGATGGAAAAACAGGCTAAAGAGCAGCATGCAAAAGACCTAACGAACTTTTCTCATTACAAAGAACATATTAAAGACAATGCAAAAGATGCACTTAAACAGCGTGGTCAGCGCAAAAAAGCCACACAAGACGCTTATGGATTTGTCAGCCCTGATCATGGCGGGGCAGCAGTGGGTGACATGAATATTGGCTCAATAAAGGCTGGAGATTTTGCAGACAGTGTTAATTTTGAAATTCACATGGATTCTGGTATAGGATTTTCGGGTATTAAGGATAGTGGTACCTTTCGCCTGCGAGGATCAGGGTCGAATGTAATTTCGGCGCTGCTGTTCTTGTTCTCGGAAAAATCCATCGCTGAGATCAGCGGCTCGACTTATACCAGCATTAAAATAGAAGGCGATAGCCTTCGTATTTCTGGTTTGAAATCTTCTTTTTGGAGTCCATTTGATGGCCTTTATAGTTTGCTTGGATACGAAACCACCAGGGAAACTTTGTTTAGAAAAGCCTTTACCCTGGCAAGAGCAGCAGGTAACACAATACTGTATTTACCGCCCGGCCTGGAGGAAGGAGAATATCGCGGCGAAATGGCTTATGCTGCCACCATGGCAGGCATGGAGGTAAAAGATTTTGAACCCAATGACACGGTGATTACAGAGGCAATCACAAGGGCAAAAAACAAGAAAGATGCTGAACGTAGGGCTGATCCTAACAAAACCGCTGCGAAGTTGGACGATTTGCAAGACGTTAAGAAAGACGATGCCTTGCGGGATGCAGGAAGACGATTAACAGCCTTGCAAACGCTGTGTAATCCGCTCAGTTCAGCAAATATAATTGACCCAACAGCTGCCTTGAATCCTTCATTGATTAGCGAATTTAATCAATTGTATATCGATGCCAATGGCGCTGAGTGGAGCCTGCGTACTCCGCCTGCTACCAACAAGGATTTGGTAGAATGTTTGGGACAAATGGATGCTCATTTAATGGTAATGTACGAAGAAGCATCGGCAAAGGATGCTGAACCCGGCAAAGGACGGATTGTGTTGACGGCTGAAGAAGTGACAAAGTATAGCGATCCTAACGCTACAGCAAAACAACAAGAAGCGCTCAAACGCTACCATCAGTTTACAGCCATACAAAAATTCATGCGTACTGTTGAAGGTCATTGGTATGGCGCGCCGCTGGATGCAACAGCAAAAGAGAAACACGAATATTTCTTAAAAGCTGATGCGGCTTCACAAGCAGTACGTTTACAAGCCATGTTAAGCAGCCGGGATGCAGCTGTGAAAGCCGAAGCAGAAAAGTGGGTTGATGAATTAATTAAGAATAGTGAAACGCCGGGTGTTGAACAAACCCGTTTGGTCAACCTTTTAAAACAGCTTGCTAGCGATGAGGGTTTGAAAGAGCCTAAAAAGGCTGTTCTGGATAAGTTGATTCAAAAGCCTGATGCCTGGAAAACCGTAGCTGATAAACTTAACAGCGAGGCAAGCGTGATGGGACGCCCTTCTAATGCTGCAAAAGCGTTAAAAGCCCTGTATGACCATCTGAGTTCAGATCCAGCACAAATGAAAAAGATGTATGACATTATGAGCCCGGCTCAAAAAGGGGCGTTTAGAGATGCCGTAATAAATGCGCATCCAGATTATGATGCAAAAACTAAAGCGAATGTCATTGCTATGGCATATGAGGGTGACATTGCTGAACAAGCTAAAGCCCTTGCTAAGGTTAGTCAGGCTGATCTCACTGCAATTTTAAATATGCTTCCTATTGAAAAGCGTCAAGTGTTGTGTGCTGCAGCTCATAAAGATCGTACATTGGCAACATTACAAACCCATATAGCAGCTTACCTTGCCACTAAAGAGGCGAATCTCGAGCCGCATGCTATTGCTGCGGCTGGTCGGCCTCCCGCCTCGGGTATGCCGCTGGGTATGATGGCAAGAGCAGCAGCAGCAGAGCCGCCGCTTAGCACACGGGTCTTGCAAGATATTTTAGAGACAGATAATCCGGTTTTGGATGATGCAGCAGCAAGAAATCTTTGTCGGGCTATTTTGAATGCGAAAGTGCCAGCTGACTTAAGTGAGAAGGAGGCAGCCCTGAAAGCAATAGTTGATGCACCTGATGTTTTCGATAGAGCAGCAGCTTTGAATAGTCTCGCACCAGCCCCGGGCGCTGCACCTGCTCTTATATAGCACCCCGATCCGCTTTTTGAATTTTACCCCCTTTGAAAAACGGGCCAGCCGTGGGCTTCGCACACGGGGGGATTTTATCCCCACAATTCCCGCAAAGTATGATATAATACCCTTTCGACACACGCGTCTATCCGGATTTCGGGCATCCGGTAAGGCCGTATTTGTCATTTACATCTAATGAGAGCAACCCACTGAGAGAGCAACTATAGGAGCACGGGGATGGCATTACCCAATAAACGTTCAGTTATGACATTATATTCTGATGCAGCCGACATACACAGTCACCGGGTGCGATTTGTGCTGGCGGAAAAAGGCATCATGGTCGATATTTTACATGTCAGCCCTGATAATCTTCCTGAAGATTTGATCGAGTTAAATCCTTACAGCTCGCTCCCGACAATGGTCGATCGGGATCTGGTCTTATACGATTCCCGCATTATCATGGATTATCTGGACGAACGTTTTCCGCATCCGCCCTTACTGCCTGTTTATCCAGTTGCCCGTTCCAAAAGCCGTTTGATGATCTATCGCATTGAAAGAGACTGGTACACCTTGCTTGAAAAGATAGATAATAGTACCAGCGAAAGTGAAGCTGACAAAGCACGCACTCGATTACGCGACAGCCTGACAGCGCTGGCCCCGGTTTTTGCTGATTCGGCGTATTTTTTAAATGAAGAATTCACGCTGGTGGATTGTGCGCTGGCGCCGCTCTTATGGCGTTTGCCCAGTGCCGGTGTGGAATTGCCTCCTAAAGCCAAAGCCGTTAAAGAATATGCTGCACGGATGTTTAAACGCGCATCGTTTAAAGCCTCTTTGTCTGATGAAGAGCGCGAAATGGCAGACTTGCAAACTGCTTAGTGAGTGCGTAGGATCTTAAAAAGAAAAAAGAATGGATCCCGGACAATGTCAATTTCGGAATCCATTGATTTGTGCAACAAAACAATAGATAAATAAAAAACATATCATACAGGGATTTTCATGTGACAACAGGCCATTCACATTCAACCGATATTCCTATGACATCGCTGAAGCCCCATATCGTGCGGGCTGTCTATGCCTGGATCCTTGAAAATAATTTAACGCCGCATATTTTAGTAAACGCCTCTATTTGGGGCGTTCAAGTGCCCAGACAATATGTTCAAGACGGTAAAATTATTTTGAATATTGAGCCAATGGCCGTGCGCGAATTTTCCTTGAGCAATGACAAGATCACTTTTCAAGCCCGTTTTCAGGGTGTTAGCCGAACAGTCTCTGTGCCGATGGGAGCGGTTTCTGCTATTTTTGCTGCGGAAAATGGACGCGGCCATTTGTTTGCTGTGGAAGATCCTAATGAAGAACAAGAGGGGAGCGGCGAACCTCAGTGGGTGAATGCGGTTATCAACAATCCTGACGATAAAAGCAAAGCCAGCACAGAGAATATAGACAATAAAGAGCAGCAAAAACCCCGCTTGATTTCTCTCGTACCCAAAGCTGCCCCGCCAACGCCCGTGCCGTCAGCAGTGCTTACAGAAGAAACACACATCCATTCTGAAAAAAATGAGACTGATGATCCCGACGGAGATGATGATCCCACCCCTAAAAAGAAAAAAGGATCATGGCTGCGTTTGATTAAATAAAAGGAAGGTTATTTACAACGATACAAGGAGGTTTCATGCCGTTCACTTTATTGCAATCACTATTTCGATCGGTTAATTCCACTACCTGTGATGAGTTTTTTAGCCAATCTGGCACTAAATACGTTATTGAACTTTTACAAGCTAATCATGCGAGAACAGTCACTACAGCCGATAATACTACTATTTATTATTTTGACAGCGTGTGTCCGACTGTCAACGGCGATTACTGGAATACGCAGCACTGGAATTGCGACACTGATCCTGAAAATCCCGATGCTAAAGTAGCCGTTAGTTTTGAAGGTGTTGCTTTCATGGGTCAGTTTTTAATGACAGGCAGCTTTAAGGGCGCAATTTTCAAAGGCGTAACTTTTCGTGATCCCTGTACTTTACAAGGGGATTTTTCCAATGCACGGTTTGAGGCAGCAATTGCAAAGCATTTGCTGGAACTTGTGAGCCTTGATCCTTTCAAATATGGCGCTAAAATACAGGGCAATGGCAGTACCAATCTTTCCAATACAACTATTACTGGATGTATTTTTGATGCGTTTAATCTCGGGGGATCAGAAACTCCAACAGGTACGCTTTTCATTACCGGTTGTAAAATCAATTATTTTAATGCGGGTGATGCTGCACTCGAGGTGCAAATGGAAAAGAACGAAATCACTTACGCCAACTGGGATTATGCCAATGTCATGGGTAGGGTTGTTAATTCAACATTTATCGGTAATCAGGCAAATTACGGCAATTTTCAACTGATATTTACTAATAGTTCGACTATAGCCTATAGCTTTAAACAGGGTGAATTGGCGCACGTGCAGCAACAATTTGCCAATCGGTATAATGCAACCAACCATGCTCCTACTTCTTTTTCAGGTACGCAGGGCAATAGCCTTATCAGCGTCAATGCTGATGGGACTTTAAGGTGTGTTAATAGAACAACAGTGAACGAAAGAGTTGTAAGTGAAATTCTGACCCGTCAAAGCCGTTTGCGGTATCAAAATAACCGGCAAGAAGATTGTGATCGATCGTGTGAATCCGTATTGATGGGGCGTAATAATACTGTTAAAGATTCTTTCCTTTGTCCGACACGGGGGCCAACGCCGACATCATTTCCGACATCAACACCAAATCCATCACCATCACCTTCATCATCACCAACGCCAACACCCACGCCGATGCAAACACCACAGCCAGTTCCAACCCCTGCACCAGCGCCGATACAAACATCACAGCCAGTTCCAACTCCAACGCCTTCAAAGCCGCCTGTATCGACACCCATATCAACTCCTACGCCTAGTCCTGATCAGCCCCTTTCTCCTGTTCCTAGCCCAGCTCAACATCCTGCACCGACACCAACCCCCATGGCATTATTGGCATTTTGGCCAGTATGGTTGGAAGTTATTTTGGTGGTAGTCCTGGCGTTAATTATTCTCTTGCTTATCAGTACTTTGGTTTATTATTGTCGGCAGAAAAAGGATCCAGAAGATGATCAACAAGGAAATAAAATAGCAGAAGGTACAGAAACAAGAAATTTAGCTTCAGATTTTGAGGGACTTTATGAACCATCTGATTCAGAAGCAACAGAAACGGCACCTTTTTATAGTGAATCTGACCACAATTATGGTACTCTACCACCAGGAGAAGTGGAGGAGCTGCCAGAAACTGATTCTAATGTTGAACATCTTGAAGTTGGTGAGTATCAACAAAAATCCCCAGATAGTGAAGGGAGTGTTGATTCAGATGTCCCACAGACAGAAGATGAAAATAATTCAGGTTCGGATATAGATAATCCTGGTGACAGTAATGGAGAAAAAAACGGAGAGAATACGCCTTCTCTTACACCCCCTGGATCTTCTCAATCTTTTCAAATAATACCGTTACTTCCTCTTAGCAAAATCTCTATACAGAATGGGCAAAGTTCAGAATTATCGCAAGCAAACTTGGTTAATAATTCTGATACTACTGTTCGAATGAATAGTGCGCATTGTGTGGGAAGTACTCATCGTAACTTTGGATCACCAGTAAAACGCGATGAATCTTCAGATGCTCCACCGGATGAAGATAAAGAAGGAATTCAAATTGATAATAATCACGATGAACAGCAACATAGAGAGCCAGCGCCTTCAAGTATTGCCTCACGGCCTTCTTCATTCTTGTCAAACAATCCTTATAATAGTTGGGAAGGAATACGACTGGATCAATTGCCAGTACGGGTGCTGCCCAGCGCTGTTGAAATAGCAATAGATAAGAGCAGGAATGATTCTGAAAAAGAAAGTGAACATTCATCACCAGAAATGTGAATTAGCTGCTCTATATAATCTCGATAATAGAAAAACATACCTCTTTTTCAAAGTGGGCAGTGATTTTTTATGTATAAATCAGCGGTGTTGGAATAGAATACCGTGACAATTTTATCCTAAGTGTTGACTTTAATTCACCTTTTCCGCAGAATGGTCTGCTTTATTTGGGAGGGGTTCCCGAGCGGCCAAAGGGATCAGACTGTAAATCTGACGGCTCTGCCTTCGCAGGTTCGAATCCTGCCCCCTCCACCATGAGGCTCCAAGGTTATGCGGGTGTAGTTCAATGGTAGAACTTCAGCCTTCCAAGCTGATTGTGTGGGTTCGATTCCCATCACCCGCTCCAAAAAGCGGTTGGCTGCTGATCTTGCCCACATAGCTCAGTGGTAGAGCACTTCCTTGGTAAGGAAGAGGTCGCCGGTTCAATCCCGGCTGTGGGCTCCATATCGCTCGCGATTATTCTGATGAAGAGCCCTTGACAAGACCCATCCTACCGTATAACGTAACCGTCTTTTTGTTAGGCGAATTTCCCCGCTTTGCTGGTTTTTTAGCCAGGTTATAGCGAAGGATGAGGCTCGCAGACCGCGGGCTCCATGCCAAAATGGCATGAGAAGAGAATTAAATAGGAGAATATCATGTCAAAAGAGATGTTTGATCGGTCAAAACCGCACGTGAATGTGGGAACGATAGGCCACGTAGACCATGGGAAGACAACGTTGACAG
>JAJNDI010000051.1 GCA_021156325.1 Gammaproteobacteria bacterium | reverse complement strand
ATAATTGCGGCTATCCATCCCCAAGTGGGTTATCCCTGGCTGATGAGAAAAATGACAAGCTGGCCTGCTTTAAGCGATTTTTTGAGGACACAAGCCGCTGTTTCGAGTTCTGCGTCTTTGCCAGAAGCTTCTGTAAATGCTGTGGGTATTTCGGATAATCTGCCAGGGTATGGGGTAAGTGATTTCGTATGTCCGCCTAATTTGGATAACTTCTTAACTGTTATTGTCCAAGCTTACCGTATTAATGCATTAAAGCGATTCGATGCTTTTTATCAAGACAAACTGTTGCGAGAAGCTTTCATTCAACAAATGGGATTAACCTCAGCAGAGAAGGCTGCTGTGATATCAACGGCACCGCAGTTACAGCCAGTAAGTCAAATTATAGGGATAAAACCAGAGTCCTTAACAGCTAAATTACCCCAAAACGTCTCTACTCCGAAAACGCCTGCCACACAGTCTAACAAAATTACTGAGGAAGTTAAGGTGGTTCAAGTGGTGGAATCAACCAAACCGAATGAAAAAGTGGTGAGTGCCAATAGTCTTTTGGATAAACGATTTTTAGTAGAAGAAACCCATTGGCGTATTTCTCTTGTTAAGAGAAAAGATAAAGAACATGCTTTTTTATTGCTAGAGGGTATAGCAAACGGGGTTCCTGTTCATTTACGTTCTGATTTATTTATGGACTTAGATTCAAGGGCGCAAGTAGCTGCTAACATACCTTCTGCTATTGGCTCTGCCGTTCAAGTGGTTTCAGGTCATGCTCTTGAAGATTGTATTGGCCGAGGGTTTGTGCGCACAAAAGAGTTGACGCCTCAAGAGTTCCAACAAGAACTGGGTCAATGTGAATATCAATCTTGGCCTATTACGGTTGAGCAAGCTCAGCGGGTTAGAGAGTGCTTTGAGCGGGAAGCAAGAAAGCCGGTAGGGGCTTATAGCTATTCATTGGTGCCGGGAAATGATTCTTCACGTTTTGCCAGCCGCAGCAGTGGTATTCGGGTTCAAAATTGTCTTAGCTGGTGTCGTGACATACTCCAAGAAACGGTTGGAATTAGAGTGGGTTCAAGCTGGGCATTGGCGCAATATCCGAGTCAAGTCATACGTCAAACAAAGATAGAGCAAGATAAAACGTTGCAGCCGGAACGTTCTTTTTCTTCGCCAAGTTATTCAGGAACTCTTTTTGCTTCTTCTTCCCCTTCCACACCGCAGCCTGCTAATAATAGTGGGAATAAGACGAATGGATCGCCTTCGTTAGCTTCCCTTTTCGCGCAGCAAAGGTTTTCATAGCGATTCTCCAAAAGAAAAAGTTAAAGGCTGAATTGATTAAAATAATAAATTGATGAAGGAGTGATTATCCAAATGTATTCACCAGCAACTGCACCTGCTGCTACTGCGCTTTCGGCTGAGGAAACTTTAGTCAGTGCCAAAGCAAAATTAGCAAAGCAATTTAGCGGTGATTTCGACCCTAGGCTTAGTGCTATTTACATTGAACCACAAGGGGCAGAACGAAGTAATGCGCCCGAAGCCCAGACTTTTCCCTTATTGCAAGAAGCGGCAGAACGTTTAACAAGAAGTCCCCTTCGCTCCTTATTGCTGCTGGGGGATTCTGGAATGGGAAAAACATGTTTGAGTCTGCATTTTTGTAAAAAGGTATGGCAGTGGATTGATGCAGGCATTCCTGGGTTACCGTTGCCGCTTTATATTTATTTACCGCAATACAAGGAATATTTACATCGAGGCTTATTGGATCAAGTGTTGATAGAGGCGAAATTAACGAAAGCAGAACGCCATACTCTTATCGAGCAACCGCTGCTTCTTATCCTGGATGGTTTTGATGAAGTTTCTATCAGGGAAAATCTTTATCAAACTCAAGGGTGGGGGAAGCGCGGTGTTGATATCAAAATACTGGTGACTTGCCGGCCTGAAGCATTAGTGAATCAAAACCCGCAAGCATTATTTGAAGCAGATGAACTGTTTGGTCAGAATACAGCGTATTTTAATACGATGTATTTACAAGATTTTAATGAAAATCAAATTGAAAGCTATTTATCAAGTTATTTGAAGAGAAGCCAAAGTGATGGTGACGAGCCTCGCCTTTCTCTGCGAGATTATTTGGATTGGCTAGGGCGTCTGCCTTCTTTAAAAGCGTTAGTAAGTACGCCTTTTTTGTTGACAGTGGTGGCGCAAGCTTTGCCTCGAATTATTGAAGGTCTTTCTTCTGCCTCGCCTGATGAGATTGCCCACAAGAAACTTACCCAAAATGCAGTATTTCGGCATTTTTTAGATCATTGGTTTTTAAAACAGGCACAGCGTGTTAAAGCGCAAGGCAAATTAAAAGAACTCTCTGCCGAGGAAGTGGCAGGTTATATGCGTGCATTCGCGCAAAACTTGGCAAGTACTAGAATGCGTATTGATGAGGGGCAATTAGATGAAGCGCCTTTAAAAGAAGAAGAATGTTTACGGCTAGAATTAATTGAGCCTGTGCATGATAAAGCATTGCTAACTTTATACCGCCATGTAAACCCTCAAAAAGCGCAATGGCGAGTGTTTTTTAGTGAAGACAGTCAAGGCCAGAAAATACCTCACATTGATAATATACAAGCCATTCGCTCGGGGTGCTTACTACATACGGTAGGAGAACAATTTAAATTTTTACACAAATCGATTACTGAATATTTAGCAGCGCAAGAATTGATGGAAGGAGTGTTAGGCACTTCTGATCATTATCTGACAACATTGCTAGGGGAAGATGGCCACGCACAAGGATTAAATCGAGTTTTATTAACAAAAGAGCCTCAGATGATAAAACGTTTAGCAGAAGCGGCCAATGAATATCCCGATTTTAAAGAGGCCTTAAATAAGATATTGTTGGCCTCTAAAGAAATTTCTGGATTAAGTATTGCTGCTGCCAATGCGATAACTATTTTGAATTATGCAGGAGTTGACTTTAGTGGACGGGATTTATCAGAGGTCCAAATTCCAGGGGCCGATTTAACTTCAGGCATTTTTTATGGGACTAACCTTTCTGGTGCTAATCTTGCCAACGTTATTTTAAGACAAACTTATCTTAGTTATGCTGATTTTAGAGGCAGTAATTTAAGCAATATTGAATTTGGGGAAAGGCCTTATTGGCAAGTATCCTCGTGTATTAGGTGTATTGCTGCTTATCAAGCTAGCCCTGATATTCTGCATTGGTTAATAGGTTGCAGGAATGGATATGTGTATCGTATTGATCATCATAGCGGAAAGCAATTAGCACAGCTCGTACATAAAGATTTTTTTGATTCTGCTAAAGAATTACTTGATTTCGGATATAAAGAGGCAGTAAATGCTTTAAGCATTCACAGCCCCTCACATTTATTGGCTACAGGTGGGGATAACAGCAAAATCTGGCTTTGGGATTTAAGAAACAACAAAACGTTGGGGTGCTTAACCCAACATGATGAGGCGATTGATGCTATTGTTATTACATCGGATGGAAAAGTCCTTGTCTCAGCAAGTCGGTGGAGCGATCTTACGATGATATTGTGGTCTATGCCGCAAGGAACTCCTATACGTGTTTTAACCAGCGAATCAATTGGCGATGTTTGCGCCCTTGCTATTACACCCGATGTAAAAACCCTTATCTCGGCAAGCAGGCGCACTCTCCAATTGTGGTTTTTGCCGGAAGGAACTCCTGGGCCAGTTTTATGTAAAAATACTTATTCAAGTGATAAAGAGATCAATGCTCTAGTAGTCACTCCAAATGGAAAAACTCTCATCTCGGGAAGCAAAGATGTCATTCAGTTCTGGTCTTTGCCTGAAGGAACCTCTGGACTTGCCTTACGTGGACATACTGAGAAAATCAATACGCTTGTTGTCACTTCCGATGGGAAAACTCTTATTTCCGTGGGCGAGGAGACTTTCCGGCTTTGGTCTTTATCTGACGGAACTCTTCAGCTTGTCGTCTCTAAAGGAAGAAGCTGGGTGACGGCTGCTAATATTACATCCGATGGTAAAACCCTTGTTGCAGGAGTAGATACCACTGTTAGGTTATGGTCTATATGCCAACAAACTTTTGGGCCCATTTTAGTGGGACATACTGGAAAGATAAACTCCTTGGCTATTACGCCCGATGCTAAAATCCTCATCTCAG
>JAJNDI010000032.1 GCA_021156325.1 Gammaproteobacteria bacterium | reverse complement strand
AAGAAAATGATATCCCGACACGAATTATGTCTGCTATCCCCATGACGGGTATCGTTGATCCTTACGACAGACGCAAAGCCGTTGATAATTTAAGGCAAGGCCGCGTAGTGATTTTCGCAGCCGGCACAGGAAACCCTTTTGTTACCACTGATTCTGCTGCCAGTTTGCGCGCCATTGAAATCGATGCTGATTTGGTATTGAAGGCGACTAATGTCGATGGAGTCTATTCAGCAGACCCGCGTAAAGATAAAAAAGCCAAACGTTACACCAAACTTACTTATGATGAAGTATTGAGCAAAGAATTGGGTGTGATGGATTTAGCCGCTTTTTGTCAATGCCGTGACTATGATTTAACGCTGCGTATCTTTACCTTACATAAACCTGGGGCTTTACTGCGTATTATTTTAGGCGAGGATGAAGGCACGGTAATTCAACGCAGCTTTTAATGGAATAATTCACAGGAGATAATAGCAATGATTCAAACTATCCAGAATGAAGCCAAAACCCGTATGCAAAAATGTGTAGAGACTTTGAAAACAGGCTTATCTAAAATCCGTACCGGACGTGCGGCTCCCGGGTTGTTAGAACCCATTATGGTCGATTATTATGGTCAATCAACGCCACTAAAACAAGTCGCTTCAGTTAATGTTGAAGATGCTCGCACTTTGTTGGTAGCGCCTTGGGATAAATCCGTGATTAAAGCCATTGAAAAAGCGATTTTAACCGCTGATTTAGGGCTAAATCCCGTTAGTTCAAACGATGGAATACGAGTTCCCATGCCCGCTTTGACTGAAGACAGACGAAAAGAATTGGGTAAAATCGTTAAGAATGAAGCAGAACAAGCGCGTATTGCGGTACGCAATATTCGCCGAGATGCCAATGCTGAATTTAAGACTTTACTGAAAGATAAAGCCATTACTGAAGATGAATCGCATCGTGCTGAAGAGGCGATCCAAAAGTTAACGGATAGCGTGATCACGGAGATCGACAAAATGGCTTCTACTAAAGAAGCTGATCTCATGGAAATCTAGGGTGATTGATGCCTGAGAGAAATAATACCCCTGCTGCTATGTTGCCTAAACATATAGCCATCATTATGGATGGCAATGGCCGTTGGGCAAAACAGCGTGGTCAAGTGCGGATGGCAGGGCATCGTGCGGGTATTGAATCAGTCAGGCGTGTTGTGCAAAGAGCTGCTGAAAAAGGCATTGAAGTCCTAACCTTGTTTGCTTTTGGCCAGGAAAATTGGCGCCGGCCTAAGCAGGAAATTTCTTATTTACATTCTTTATTGTTTTCTGCCTTACAGCGCGAATTGGCAAAACTTATGGAAAATAATATTCGCCTGCGTTTTATTGGTGATTTGGCTGCCTTACAGCCCAAGCTTCAACAGCAATTACAAATGGCTGTTGAAAAAACCCATCATAATACGGGGATGTGGCTGGTTATTGCCTTTAATTACAGCGGCCAGTGGGATATAACAGAAGCTACCCGTAAAGTAGCTGTTGAAGTACAAGCAGGCCATTTATCGGCTCAATCGATTACCCAGGCTCATATTGCCAATCAATTATCTACTGCAGATTTACCTCTTCCAGATCTTTTTATTCGTACGAGTGGAGAATATCGTTTAAGTAATTTTTTATTATGGCAATTGGCTTATGCCGAATTGTATTTTACCCCTATTTATTGGCCTGATTTTACCGAAGCGGATTTGGAAAAAGCTTTGGCGGCTTTTGCTCAACGCGAGCGGCGATTTGGAGCGATAAACGATATTGCAAGAGAGGCGGGCACCTTGCAAAAAGAAGATATTATAATTGAAGCGATTAATTACCTCGAATCATAAGGAAAAGACTATGTTAACAGCGCGTATTATAACAGCAATAGTTTTGATTGCTGTCGTGATTGGAGCATTGTTTTATACGAATTCTGCTGCTTTTGCTGGATTAAGCAGCCTTTTATTTTTGCTTGCTGCGTGGGAATGGGCAAGTTTGGCGGGTATTAAGCGTTCTCTATGGCGTGTGCTGTATGTTATGGGTATGGGTTTGGTTTGTTATTTTTTAGCCCATTTGTGGACGGAATTGGTCAATATCGGGTTATGGATTTTCGTACTCCTTGTTATAACGTGGCTAAGCTGTTGGTTTTGGGTAAAACAATATCCTGCTATTCCGCATTTTACCCATTACGGGATCGGGCTCTTGGGTTATTGGTTGTTAGGAGGCTGTTGGCTCAGTATCGTGGTGATTCAACATCATGAGCAAGGGGCTGTTTGGCTCTTATTAATGTTATTGCTGATTTGGGCTAATGATACCGGTGCTTATATTGCAGGAAGACTCTGGGGTAAGAAACCATTAATGCCTGCGGTTAGTCCTGCCAAGACAGTAGAAGGTTTTTGGGGCGGATTAATATTGGGTGTAGTAGTTGCATTTAGCACCTTGTGGTGGCTACCGGTTGATTATTCTGATATATGGAAAATAGTGTTAGCTGCTTTATTAGCAGGCGGTTTTGCTGTCATCGGAGATTTGTGGGAAAGTTTGCTCAAACGCTTACAAGGTTTAAAAGACAGTGGTACTATATTGCCTGGTCATGGCGGTATCTTGGACAGAATAGACAGCCTTCTTGCAACAGCGCCGCTGTTTGCTTTATTGCTGGTTTTTCTATTTGAATAGGTTTTTTACAGATGATATTTATACGTCGTGTTAGATTAGTATGTATTCTTCTACTGTGTCTCTTAACACAGTCTCTTGCTATGGCGGATACTGTTTTCGTCATAAAGCGAATCGATGTACAGGGTTTACAGCGTGTTTCTGTAGGTACAGTACTCAGCTATTTACCGATTGCCGCAGGAGACACTTTACGCCCGCAAGATACCCGCGGAATCATTGACAGTCTTTATAAAACAGGATTTTTCGATAATGTGACGCTTGATCGAGAGGGTAATACCCTTATCATCAAAGTCGTGGAAAGACCTACCCTCGGTGATGTCAAAATCACGGGAAATCAAACCATCAGCACAGACAAGATCAATGAAATCTTAAAAGATGCGGGTGTCGAGAAAGGGCGTGTATTTAATAATTCGACTTTAACCAATATTCAAAAAACGTTAGAAGCGCAGTATGTTAATTTAGGGCGCTATAATGCCAATGTCAAAGCGGAGGTGATTTCACAGCCGCGCAATCGAGTTGACATTAATATTACTATTTCTGAAGGCAAGGTTGCCAAGATCCGCCAAATCAGCATTGTCGGGAACAAGGTATTTCCAGAAGATAAATTGTTGTCAGAATTGCAATTAAAACCGCCGTCTTTTTGGGCGCTGACGTTTTTAACCCAGGCTGATCTCTATAATAAAGAAAAATTGGATGCTGATCTGGAACGTTTAAAATCATATTATTTAGACAGAGGTTATTTACAATTTAAAATCAGTTCAACCCAAGTATCTGTTTCACCCGATCGCAAATCAGTTTATATCCTGATCCACATTATAGAAGGCGAAAAATATACTTTCAGCGGCTTTAAATTATCAGGTGATCTCATCTTACCGGAAAAGACCTTAGGCCGCGCTATTACCATTAAACCTGGTGATGTTTTCTCACGTAAGACGATCATTGATGCCGATACCAAGATGGGTAATATGCTGGGAAATGAGGGATATGCCTTTGCCCGGATTGTGCCCGATCCTAAAATCGATGAGAAAAAACGCGAAGTTTTCGTTAATTTTGTTGTCAACCCGGGTAAACGGGTATATGTAAGACGGATAAGCTTTACTGGCAATGTTAAAACAGCCGATTATGCGTTGAGACAAACACTGCGCCAATTTGAAGCCAGTATATTTTCATTGGGCAATATTCAAGAATCAGAACGGCAGCTTAAAAAGAGCGGTTATGCCAAAACAGTTGAGATCAAAACTCCCGTTGTGCCAGGAACCGAAGACCAGGTTGATCTGGATTTTAATGTCACTGAAAATCCTTCGGCTACTGCGTATGTGAGCGTTGGTTATGGTACTGATGGTGTGCAATTTGGCGCAGGCTTAAGCCAGCAGAATTTCTTAGGCACAGGTAATTATTTAAACCTTAATTATAGTCAAACTGACTATTCAACGTATGCTAATTTAAGTTATAACAATCCTTATTTTAAAGCTAATGGTACACAACTGGGTTATGCACTGTATTACAGTTCATTTGATCCAACCGATTTAGATCTGTCGAATTACTCAACCGATCGCTACGGCGGGCGTGTGACTTACAGTATTCCTGTCAGTGAAAAAGATGATTTCATTACTTTGGGTCTGGGCCTGGAACATCAGAATATCTCTGAAGAAGATGATCCGCCAACTGAAGTAGTTGATTTCGTGAATCAATATGGGGAAACCTTTGATCAAGCCATATTTTCACTGTCCTGGAGCCGCAATGGGTATGATCAACCTATTTTCCCCACCGCTGGTTTAAATCAATCTTTATATACCAAGATGTATGCACCGATTGACTCAAATTCATTGACCTATTATACGGCGGTATCGATACCATTCGGGGGTATCAAACCGATACTTTAGGTCCGCGTGATTCGAATGGTAATCCTTTTGGGGGTAACTTCTTAACGGATGGAAGCCTTGGACTGATCGTTATGCCGTTAAGTACAGAAAGTTTGCGTACCACCGTGTTTTTAGATGGGGGTAATGTTTTTAGTACATACGCTGATCATCAGGAAAACTTCAGCTTGAATAAACTTCGTTATTCAACCGGTATCGAGGAATCCTGGCGTTCACCGATAGGTCCTATTCAGTTTAGCCTTGCTGCGCCTTTGAATGACAAGTCAGGCGATGAATTGGAATACTTCCAATTCTTGATTGGGGCTACATTCTGACTGCTGCGCAGCGCCCTCTCCCTGCCAAGCGGGAGAGGGAGAAGAAGAAGTTATTAGAAGCAATTTGTTTTTCCCTTCTCCCACGCTAGTGGGAGAGGGGCGCCCGAAGGGCGGGGAGAGGGTGCTGTGCAGCAGATTAAGACATTTCGCCCGGCTCTAAATCGATGCTGATCAATTTACCGAGTATATAAGCATCCTTGACAGATTCCGGTGCGCCTAAGCCGCTGTTTAAAGGAGCAACGTATTGAGCCGTTCCTTCAATAAAATAGCGTTTTAATACCGGCGGTGCTTGTTCGTTAGCAGCAATCAAAACCAGATCATAATCTTTGGGATAAGATTTGGTAGCAAAAATCAAAGTGCTGCCGACTTTAGTCCATAAGATCCCCGCGCTGAAAAATTGTTTATTCAGCAATTGATCAATGCGTAAAGCAAAAGTATGACGAGGATCATATTTAGCAGAGGCTCCATAATAAGGATGATCGGATGCTAATAAGATTTCGGAATCTACTACCCGCCTTGCAACTTGTTGATAGGTATCCATCATCAAAGCTTCATAATCAAACAAGAGGATCTTTCGAGTTTGCACTGTATCCGCGTCATATTCTCCAAACTCATAATGATCAGGAAAAGGCTTAAGCCCCACCAAAGTATCTAATGATACATTAAAATAATGAGCAATTGAGGAAAGGGTTTTCAACGTGGGATTAGAAGGTTTACACGATAAAATTTTTGTGACCGTTGACCGTGAGGCTGTTGTGTTTTCACAGACATCCGCAATATTTTTATGGGAAGCGGAAATCAATCGTTGCAAGGTTTGACCAAATTTGGCATCCAACTCATCATTTTCTTCTTCAAGCGACAGTATGGGATTACCCTTTGTCATGTCTAACATTGTTTACTCCTTTTGTTTTTAGGGTGCTGAGCCATATATTTTTAATTCTTTAAGAAGACGATATTATACCCTTTCACGCTAATAAATAAACCAATTTGTGAAATAAATTACGAGTTCTGGCAAAAAAGGTTAAATTTAATAAAAATCTACACTATATGAACAGTAAACTTTTTATAAATTCTCTTTTGGCCGCAGAAAGATATTATGTAATGCGCATTAGCAGATTTTCTTGATATTAAAAAGAAAAATGATGTTTAAATTGAATAAAGAAAAAAGAGGGGTATTTTTGGACACGTTGATTGAGCTAAAAGATCCAGCGTAAAAGGGTATATATAACAATACAGATGCCCGCACCGGCTGGCAATGTGACTACCCAGGAGAGTAAAATACCGCGAATGACATTTAATTGTAAAGCGCCTATCCCTCGTGCTAATCCAACCCCCAAGACAGCGCCTACTAATGTTTGCGTGGTTGAGATAGGCAGGCCTGTACCGGAAGCCAGTACAACGGTTGTAGCAGTAGCCAATTCAGCTGCAAAGCCGCGTGTAGGCGTGAGTTCAGTGATTTTAGTGCCAATAGTGGCAATAACGCGGTAACCAAACGTCGCTAAACCGATAACGATGCCTATCCCCCCTAAAAGCAGCATCCAGCGAGGAGTTTCTGTTTCTATTCCCACCATACCGCCGGATTGAATCACATCCACGATAGCGGCGAGCGGGCCGATAGCATTGGCCACATCATTAGAGCCATGTGCAAATGCCATCGCACTGGCGGTAAAGAGCATCAAGACCCCGAACAGGCGCTCTACATTCACAAAATGAATATGTCTGTCATTATTTTGGGTAAAACGGATTCTGCCTAAAATAAAATAGCTGAGCAACATAATCATTAAAGCAATCAGCATTGCATAAAGAAAGCTGGCCGCTGTTGAAATTTCCAAGCCTAAATGTTTTAACCCCGTGGTTAAGGTGACCACACTGATAACAAATGCTTCAATAAATACATAAAAAGGGACAATTTGCTGTGCTCGTTGTAAAGGATTCGGATGATTAAGAATTAATTCCTGAATGCTTCGAAAGATACCATAAGAAAAAATACCGGCGATAAGAGGAGTGACGATCCAGCTTAAAATAATAGGGATCACTTCCCGCCAATAAATGGCTTTTACGCCGAGGTTCATCACGCCAAATCCAATTAAAGCGCCGACAATGCTGTGAGTAGTAGAAACAGGCCAGCCGCGATAGCTTGCAATCAAGAGCCAAATGCCTGATGCCAGCAAGGCGCTTAACATACCAAAGACGAGTAATTCAGGGGCATGTGACAAAGCAGAGAGATCAATAATTTTGCCGCGAATAGTGCTGGTGACTTGTCCGCCTGCTAGAAAAGCACCCAGGAACTCAAAAATAGCCGCAATGATAACCGCTTGTTTGAGAGTAATGGCACGTGAACCTACCGAGGTAGCCATGGCATTCGAGACATCATTAGCCCCTATACCCCATGCCATGAAGAAACCAAAAATACACGCTAGTGTAATCATCAGTTCAGTGTGTAGCATCCTCACCACCTTAAACTTCAGTTGGGTAGGGAGTCTATCGATCCGGGCCAGGGTTTGTCAAGCATTGAATACCTTTTTATGGCCATCATCCTGTTGCTTGACCAAACGGTATCGAAATAGCCTCTAATGTGCTAAAAATAGCGCTTATTTTGTGAAAACATTCTGCATATTCCTGTTCAAGCTCAGAATCCGCAACAATAGCGCCTCCTGCATGACAAACAACGTGATTTTGGCTGCACATTAAAGTGCGAATGGCGATATTGGAATCCATGCGGTGATTGTATGATAAATAAGCAATACTGCCGCAATAAATCCCGCGTAGATGAGGTTCTAATTCGTCAATAATTTGCATAGCGCGTATTTTAGGAGCCCCTGTAATCGAGCCTCCAGGAAAACAGGCGCTGATTAAATCGCATAGATGGTTATCGCGGGCGAGCTTTGCAGAAATAGTGCTGACTAAATGATGCACACTGGTATAAGATTCCAGCTTAAATAGAGCTTCGACATTGACAGAATGATTTTCACAGATTTTACTTAAATCATTGCGCAGCAGATCAACTATCATCAAGTTTTCTGCTTTGTCTTTTTCACTGGCTAAAAGTGTATTTGCGCTCTCTTTATCTTTTATCGGATCAGCAAAACGAGGGCGTGTGCCTTTTATAGGTTTGGTTTCGATCACACTTTTATTGGCTGATAAAAAGCGTTCTGGAGAACAGCTTGCGATCTGAAAATCAGGATAGCGTAAAAAAGCAGAAAACGGCGCTGGATTTTTCATTCGTAATTGTTGATAAAATCCAAAGGGATCTCCACGATAATGTGCGCTAAAAGATTGGCTGAGATTAACTTGATAACAATCTCCCGCATGAATATACGCTTTGATCTGATGAAATGCGGCTGCATAAGCTTCTTTGCTAAAAGAGGACTGCCAGGGAGAAGTTAAAGTAAATGAAGGACAAGAGGTTTTTTCAGGCGATCTTAAAAGTGTCAAGATCTGTTCGCGTTTTATATTGATGAGAGGATCATTTTCTCCAAACACACAAACAGTTTTTTGTTTTAAATGATCAACTACAATTGTCCAGTCATATAAGCCCATCATCATCTGAGGGAAAGTAGCGTTAAGGATTTTAGGGTGATGAACGCTGGCAGCCGGCTCTAGCAGTTTCCCAAGCTCATAGCCAAAAAAGCCTATTAATCCTCCCACAAAGGGTAAGTCCTCGTTGTTTTCCAGAATGCTGTGTGGGAGGTGCTGTTTCAAGACGTTGATAGGGTCAACATCGGAAAGAACCGTAATCTGGCCCGATTCTTCATTAAGGGTGGTTAAACCTGCCTGCGTTTTAAAGGTTCGATAGGGAAGGGCGCTAATAATATCGTAACGGGTTCCCTGGGTCAGTGGGTAACAACTGTCCAGCCACACAAATCCCGGCAAATCCACAAGCCGATTAGCCAGAAAGAGACTATTCTCTTTGTAGGGAAGTAATAGGGTATTAATAGCTTGTTCACCTTATTGAGTATCAATTTTGGCGCCTCTGAAAAAGGGAGCCGCCGTGTACAGTGTACATGGCAGGGGATTTTAGAGGTAGGGCTATGGCTTCTCAATATAGGCGCACTGCTTTTTTTTCTAAGCGGCTGTGACGCCACACCCAATAATCCTTATCCCAATGATAAACGGGATGCCAACATTTATTATGCGGCGTTTTCCGAACAACCCAAGACTTTAGATCCGGCTCGTTCCTATTCATCCGATGAAGCAGTGTTTACTTCTCAAATTTATGAACCCCCGCTGGAATATCATTATCTAAAACGGCCTTATGAATTGAGCCCTTTAACCGCAGCGCAAATGCCGGCAGTGTCTTATTACGACAAGCAAGACAGGTTATTAGATAAAGATGCAGCAGGATCCTCTGTATCTTATACCCTTTATACTATTCATCTTCGCAATGATATCCAATATCAACCGCATCCGGCATTGGCAAGAGATGGAAAAGGTCAATATCGTTATCATGAGCTTCATCAAAGAAACCTTAAAGATATTCGCACTTTATCGGATTTCCCCTATACCGGCACACGACCCTTACGCGCAGAAGATTATGTGTATGAAATAAAGCGTCTTGCAAGCCCCCGTGTACAATCCCCTATTTTTGGGGTGATGAGTCATCATATCGTCGGTTTTGAAGAGTATCACAATCGACTTAAAGCGGCTTATGCCAAAGCCGCACAAGAAAATAAATTATTTGTAGACTTGCGCGGCTATGCGTTGGAAGGTGTTAGCATCATTGATGATACGACTTATCAAATTAAAGTTCATGGAAAATATCCTCAAATGCAATTTTGGTTAGCGATGCCGTTTTTTGCGCCTATCCCCTGGGAAGCAGATGCTTTTTATTCACAAAAAGGCTTGCAAGAAAACAATATTAGTCTGGATTGGTATCCCATTGGTACGGGACCTTATAGACTTATTGAAAACAACCCTAATCGCCGTATGGTATTGGCGAAAAACCCCAATTTCCGTAAAGTGTATTATCCCACAGAAGGAGGGGCTCAAGATAAAGCCGAAGGCATATTAAAAAATGCCGGCAAACCCATTCCCTTTATCGATGAATTTAAGTTTACTCTGGAAAAAGAGAGTATTCCGCAATGGACTAAGTTTTTGCAAGGGTACTATGATCAGTCGGGGATTAGTTCAGACAGTTTTGCCCAAGCGATTGAAGTTACCTCAGATGGTAAGATGATATTAAGTAAAGCACTTCAACAAAAAGGTATTCGGCTTCGCACCAGCATTTCATTATCCAGTTTTTACTATGGATTTAACATGTTAGATTCGCTTGTCGGCGGTCACAGTGAACGTGCACGTTTGTTGCGTCAAGCCATTTCGATTGCAGTCAATGAAGAAGAATATATCAGCGTTTTTTTAAATGGACGGGGTATTCCTGCTCAAGGGCCGTTGCCGCCCGGGATCTTTGGCTATCATGAGGGACAAGCGGAATATAATTCTTATATTTACCAGCGGCAAAATGGGCATACAGTGCGAAAATCGATTGAAGAAGCCAAAGCATTATTAGTTAAAGCAGGTTATCCTGATGGGCGGGATGAAAAAACAGGCGAGCCCTTGATCATCAGTATTGATGCGCCCGATAGCGGTGATCCGGATGGGAAAGCGCGTTTTTTGTGGCTTCGTAAGCAATTAGCCGGTATCGGGATCCAGTTAAGTATCCGTGCTACCGATTACAATCGCTTTCAAGAAAAGATGCGCAGCGGCAATGCGCAATTGTTTTTCTGGGGGTGGCAAGCCGATTATCCCGATCCTGAAAATTTCTTATTTTTACTCTATGGCCCTAATGGTAAAGTCAAATTCGGTGGTGAAAATGCTGCAAATTATGATAATTCCGAATTTAATGTCTTGTTTGATCAAATGAAGAGTCTACCGAATGGAGCAAAACGCCAGGCGATTATTGACACGATGGTGGAAATGGTCCGTCATGATGCCCCCTGGATCTGGGGATTTCACCCTATCAATTTAAGTTTGCAGCATGAGTGGGTCAGCCCGGGAAACCCAAGTGATCTCGTACGTAATCATTTGAAATACCTAAGCCTTGAGGCCCCTTTTCGGGAAAAGTTACGAAAGCAGTGGAATCGGCCTATCATTTGGCCAATTTTCATATTAACGTCTATGCTTATCGTATTATTGATACCCATTATTATCCGTTTTTGGTTAAAACGCAGGCGGCCTGCGATTCAATATGACAGGGAATAGGCATGTTATATATAGTGCGTCGGATTGCTTACGCCATTCCTATTTTGATTGGGGTGAATCTCATTACTTTCGCTTTATTTTTTATGGTGAATTCGCCCGATGACATGGCCCGTGTTCATTTAGGCAATAAATATGTTACAGAACAAGAAATCGACAATTGGAAAGAAGAACGGGGCTATAATGAACCGCCTTTTTACAATAGCCAATCCATAGGGATAGAACGTTATACCCATACTTTGTTTTTTGAAAAATCGTTAAGCTTGTTTGCCTTTGAGTTTGGAATTTCCGATGGGGGACGCAATATTGGAAGTGATATTAAACAGCGCATGTTTCCAAGTCTTGCTATTGCAATCCCTATTTTATTGATAGGATTATTAGCTGATATTACCGTTGCCATGTTGATGGTGTTTTTCAGAGGAAGCTACGTCGACACAGTGGGGGTAATAAGCTGTGTTGTCTTAATGTCAATTTCCGCCTTATTTTATATCATTAGCGGGCAATTTCTGATAGGTAAAGTATTGCAGCTCGTGCCTATCTCTGGATATTACGATTCCTGGCTTGGGTTAAAATTCGTGATTTTGCCTGTAATAGTCGGCATTTTATCAGGGATTGGATCGGGTGCACGCTGGTATAGAACTTTATTCTTGGAAGAAATTAACAAAGATTATGTAAGAACAGCGCGTGCTAAAGGGCTTTCCGAAATTGCGGTCTTATATAAACATGTGTTGAAAAACGCATTAATTCCCATTTTAACTGGTATTGTGGTTTTGATCCCCACCTTGTTTATGGGAAGCCTTTTATTAGAGTCTTTTTTCAGTATCCCCGGTTTGGGTTCTTACACTATCGACGCCATCCATCAGCAAGACTTTGCGATTGTGCGATCGATGGTGTTTTTGGGATCAGTGCTTTATATCCTGGGATTGGTATTAACGGATATTGTTTATACCGTTGTCGATCCGAGGATACGCTTATCATGAATTTAAGCTTTAAATTCGTTATTCTGCCAACAGATGCTTTATTATGGCTGGTATTTTTGATAATAATGGGATTTGTTTTATTTGCCAGAGGGAAAATGCAGCTTGCTGCGCACTGGTATCAAGTTTTTCACCGCCGTCCTCTAACGATAATTGCCGCCGCACTATTAGGGGTGTTTCTGAGTATTAGCCTCTTGGATTCTATCCACTATCGTGTGATGCTGCCTCAAAACAATAATTCAGATCCTAACTTCTATGATGCGCATATTAGCAGTGTTTTTGACAAAATAGTTTCACCGCTTGGCACCCAGACAGAAAAAACTTATTCAAGCCCTTTGTCTTCTGATCCTGACTTAAAAAATCATTACCATATTTTAGGGACTGATAAAATAGGGCAAGATGTTTTCTATGTTTCTCTTAAAAGTATCCGAACGGGCATCGTGATTGGGATTTTAACCACTTTAGTTATGCTGCCTTTTGCGCTTTTTTTAGGATTAATAGCAGGATATTTTCAAGGATTGGCAGATGATATTATTCAATATATTTATACCACCTTAAGTTCTATACCGGGTGTCTTGTTGATCGCTGCTTCCGTTTTATCGATGCATATTTTTATTGAAAAAAACCCGCTTGCTTTTCCCAATATTGCCGAACGAGCAGATTTGCGGCTGCTGTCGTTGTGTGTGATTTTAGGGATCACCAGCTGGACTACTTTATGCCGTTTGTTACGGGCAGAAGCATTAAAACTGCGTGAAATGGATTATGTACAAGCAGCGCTTTCTGTAGGTGTGCGCAAAACCCGGATTATTTTTCGCCATATTTTACCGAACGTTATGCATATTATAATGATAGTCATCGTATTGGATTTCAGCAGTCTGGTGCTGGCCGAAGCGGTTTTATCGTATGTAGGGGTTGGGGTGGCTGCCGAAACATTCAGCTGGGGAAATATGATTAACAGCGCACGCCTGGAGTTAGCCCGTGAACCAGTTGTTTGGTGGCCATTGACCGCCGCTTTTTTGTTAATGTTTATACTGGTGTTATCGGCTAATATTTTTGCTGATGCTGTTCGAGATGCTTTTGACCCGCGATTGCGAAAGAGGCGTTAAAAGATGGATGAAAATAATCTGTTAGAGATAAAATCCTTAAGTGTGGGATTTTTAACGCATTCCGGATTTTTGGAAGCCGTTCATGATATTCATTTTACTATTCCTCAAGGTAAAACGGTTGCCGTGATCGGGGAATCCGGCTGTGGTAAATCCTTAACAGCACACGCTATTCTGCAATTATTATCGGCGACATGCCGTATTGTACGCGGCTCTCACATCTATTGGAAAGAACAAGACTTATTGACATTGCCTGAACTTGGTATGCGAAAAATAAGAGGAGGAGAATTAGGGATAATTTTTCAAGAACCTATGACTTCTTTAAATCCAGTTTATACGATAGGAGAACAATTAAAAGAAGCTATACAGCAACATAAGCCTTGTTCCAGAAAGCAATCTCATATAGAAGCAATAGCATTGTTAAATGCTGTAGGCTTTCCTGAGCCTGCTTTACAGCTAATACGCTATCCGCATGAACTCTCAGGGGGTATGAAACAGCGTGTGATGATTGCCATGGCTTTGGCAGGCGAACCGGATTTGTTGATTGCAGATGAACCGACAACAGCATTGGATATGACGACACAAGCACAAGTACTCACTTTATTGCAATCGATTCAACGTGCATTCAAGATGTCGATCTTATTGATTACCCATGATTTTGGTATTGCTCAACAGCTAGCTGATCACGTAATTGTCATGTATGCAGGTCAAATAGTCGAATCCAGTAGTATCGATCACTTTTTTGAAAAACCGCTGCATCCTTACACTCAACAATTGTTAAATGCTGTACCAGGTATTGAAAAACGTCATCATCGATTAGCCGTTATTCCCGGCGTAGTGCTGCCTTTGACAGAAAAAATAACCCATTGCCGTTTTGCAGCACGCTGTCCTCATGCTGACAAAATTTGTTGGGAAAAAGAGCCGCAGTGGAATTTGCTTGACCAAAATCAAAGAGTGAAATGTCATCTGTATGACAAACATTATCCCGTTAAGAAGAAAGTGATAGAAGTGTCCTTTAATTCAGCCTCTCTCATAACAAAATCCGCAGCCGATGCTAAATCTTTGTTAACTATTAGCAATTTAAAAATTCATTTTCCTGTTCGTCAGGGGTTGTTGAAGCGAAAGCGCAGTTTCGTGAAAGCAGTAGATGGCGTCAATTTGACTTTATATGAAGGCAGGACGCTGGCGATTGTGGGAGAATCCGGCTGTGGTAAAACCACTTTGGCTAAAGGCATTTTACGTCTTTTACCGATTAGTGGTGGTGGAATACACTTAAATGATCAAGATTTGGCTCAATTATCGTTGAGGCGTTTTCGTCATTATCGTCAACAATTACAAATTATTTTTCAAGATCCCTATTCTGCTTTTAATCCTCGCTTGCGTGTTAGCGATATTATCCTGGAAGGGGTTCGCACCTTGCAAAAAAAACGGAATCTTTTTCAGGAAGAAAGTTTATTACAGTCTCTATTGGAACAAGTCGGTTTGCCGCAAGACAGTGCTGATCGCTATCCGCATGAATTTTCAGGCGGCCAGCGGCAGCGAATAGGGATTGCGAGAGCATTAGCAGTATCACCTCGTATTTTACTGTGTGATGAACCGACCAGCGCTTTGGATGTTTCGATACAAGCGCAGATCTTAAATTTATTAGTCGATCTACAAAAAGAACGGAACTTAACCTATCTTTTTATCTCTCATAATATATCAGTAGTCTCTTATCTCGCTCATGAAATAGCCGTAATGTATTTAGGACGTATTGTAGAATATGGCGATGCCAAAACTCTTTTGGAATCTCCCAAGCACCCCTATACTCAACTCTTATTATCGGCTGTACCAACAATAAAAAAACCAAAAGAGATTGTAATTCCTGTCAAGATTAACCATACCGACTTACCTTCTGCGGCTAATCCCCCCCAGGGCTGTCACTTTCATCCCCGTTGTCCCTTTGTGATGGAGCGGTGTAAACAGGAATATCCTGGTATGGTGGCATTGAATCCGTCACAAAAAGTGGCTTGTCATTTGTATGAAAACTAAATTGAAGTAGTTTATTTTTTTGAATTTTCTACGCAGCAAGTAAAATTTTTTAAGAATATAATTTAAGACTCTGCCCAATATGCAATTGATCAGTTTTGCTTAATCGATTCCAATGCATCAAATCATTTAAATTAACTTGCTGCTGTTTTGCAATTTTAGATAAAGTGTCGCCGGATTTAACGATATAGGTTGCGCCGTCCGGTGTTAAACCCCGGTGCGGCGGAATGGATAATGATTGTCCTGGTTTGATCAGGATGGATTTTAAGCGATTGGTTTTTTGAAGGGTTTTGGTATCAAGATGGTAGTAAGCTGCTATCTTGGCTAAACTGTCACCTGGTTTGACCGTATAATGTTCTGTGGTTTTGGCATAATGCTGAGAATGGTTAAGCCATAAAGTTACTTCTGCCCCCACAGCAAGTACATTTCTTGTGCTTGGGTTCCAAAAAACTATTGCAGCCGGTGTAACATCATATTTTTTAGCAATAGTATCAAATGAATCGCCTTTTTTTACAGTATAAACAACTTGTTTAGGCCCCGGCAAATGCGCTGTTGTTTTAGTGACATAACGCTTTTGATCATGCAGATAATACTTTGTAAGGCTGTGTGCTGTTTGAGGGACAATTAATACCTGCGAGAGGCGTATAGTATTCCCTTTTACATTATTCACCTTACGCAAAATAGCGACCGTTGTATCATATTTTTTGGCAATACCGCCCAAAGTGTCGCCTGATTTAACGGTATGCCGCTGCCAAGTGACACGTTGTTCAGCAGGAATAGCTGCTAAATTTTGCTGAAATAAAGCCACTTTTTCGGCCGGTAAAAAGAGACGCGTTTCACCATTGGGATCGGTAGCCCAGCGCATATAACCCGGGTTTAAGTTATAAATTTCTGCCTGGCTGATATCCGCTAATTCAGCCGCTTGTGCCAAATCAATTTGAGAGCCTACTTCAACACGGGCCACCATCGGTTTATCAGGCACTTCGGGTAATACGATTCCATATCTGTCAGGATGTTCTATAATAATGGCCAATGCTAACAGTTTAGGCACATAGGCTTTGGTTTGTGCCGGCAGATCGAGTGCAAAAAAATCTGTCGCTTTACCCGCTTCATTATTGCGAAGTACGGCATTTTTTACTGTACCTTCTCCGGAATTATAAGCAGCAATCGCTTTTAACCAATCTTCATCGAAAAAGTTATTCAAATAAGTTAAATAATCCAATGCTGCTTGTGTGGAATCATCGATATCGCGTCTGCCGTCATACCACCAGTTTTGTTTGATCCCAAGACCTGCCGCAGTACCGGGCATTAATTGCCAAATACCTGCAGCCCCCACATAAGAATAAACATTGGGATCATAACTGCTTTCAATAATGGGCAATAAAATTAACTCGCCGGGCAAATCACGTTGTTTTACTTCTTCAAAAACATAATAAAGAAAAGGTGAAGCTTGTGTGATGCTTCGATTGATTAGCGCCGGATGAGCCGCATACCAGGCAATCTGTGCCTGTACAGCCTTATTATTTTTAGCATGATCGAGTGAAAATTGTGAGGTGATCGCAGGCCAAAGACTGTCTTGTGAATAGCCAGGCCTCTTCATGGGATACGAAGTTGAGGATGCCGTCCCTTTTGTGTATTCGGTGCAGCCATTGAGAGTACCGAATAATAACAATAAAGCGGCCACTGTGATAAAATAGCTTATCTTTTGGCGCATCGGGTGATTCTATCAACGTAGGCTCCCCAGGGTCAAGTTTAATTTTTGAACAAAATCACTTGGGGTGCGTGTCTTCTACACTTACGGTATGATGAGCTTTGATCATAGACAGAATCGAGAAAGACAATGTGCTTGACACCCTGGTATCAACAACCCATCGGAGAACGGGTTTATCAAGCCGAAGCGGGCTTTTTACAATCAGTATTACCTCGTGCCTTTGGGTATTATCTCTTGCAGATAGGCTGCATTGACGAACGTCATTGGCTTCAAACAAGCCCTATTTCACGCCAGATCTTGTTAGAGACTCAAGCTAATTTGCAATCTTCCTTCAAACACGGAACAGCCCCAAGCCTTCTGGCCGAGTATGAAGCATTACCGTTTGCTTCAGAAAGCATTGATGTCGTGTTAATTGCGCATGCATTGGAATTTTCAAAAGATCCCGCAGGTTTGTTAAATGAAGTGTATCGTTGTTTAATTCCTGAAGGAAAAGTATTTATTTTATGTTTTAATTCCGCCAGTTTGTGGGGTTTATATCGTTGCAGAAAAAACAAAATGCCTCCCTGGACAGGTCGTTTCATTCGTCCAGCAGTGTTGCGCAGGCAGCTTAAAGAAGCAGGGTTTAATCTTGCTAAAGTCAGCAGTGTAATGCAGCGGCCTCCTGTCAAAAGAGAAGGAATATTTAACAGTTTACGCTGCCTCGAATGGATAGGAAAATATTGCTGGCCTGAAAAAGCCGGTTGCTATGCGATGAGCGCAACAAAAGAGATAGAAGTGTTAACCCCGCTGCGCCCGGTTTGGTGCGAGACTAAACAATCTTTAGCTAAAGCGTTAAGCAGCACGCGTACTTATTTGTCACATGAAAAAATGAAAATAGACGATCACAATCCATGAAAAAACACGTTGAAATATTTACTGATGGCGCGTGTCGCGGCAATCCAGGACCGGGGGGATGGGGCGTGATATTGCGTTTTCAAGATCAAGAAAAAACCTTATCCGGTAGCGCGTTGGAAACGACAAATAATCGCATGGAATTATTGGCAGCTATTGAAGGCGTGAAAGCTTTGAAACACCCCTGCCAGGTTGCCTTGAGCACTGATTCACAATATTTGCGCCGGGGTATGCGGGAGTGGGTACAGCTATGGGAAAAGAACGGCTGGAAAACGGCTGATAAAAAGCCGGTCAAGAATCAAGATCTCTGGCAGCAATTGATGCAAGAAGTGGCTCATCACGAAGTAGAATGGCATTGGGTCAAAGGACATTCCGGACATCGTGAGAATGAATGGGCAGATCAATTAGCCAATGAGGCAATCGATCGATTATTAGCATCTAAGTGATTTTACCCCCTCTGAAAAAGGGGGTCGATGTGCGTGAAACGCACAGCGGGGGGATTTAAAATGCGGCAAATTGCATTAGATACAGAAACCACCGGCCTTGAATATAGCAAAGGTCATCGCATTATTGAAATCGGCTGCATTGAGATAATCAATCGCCGCATTACGGATAACCATTTTCATTGTTATATTAATCCCGAACGTCCTATTGAAAAGGGCGCTGAAGCGGTTCATGGTTTAACGCAAGCTTTTTTAGCAGACAAACCCCTCTTTCGCAGTATTCTTCCGCAATTTATTGAATATCTTAAAGGCGCTGATGAAATCATTATTCACAATGCCCCTTTTGATACAGGCTTTATCGATCATGAATTTAAACAATGCCAAAGCCCAGTGACACGGCTTATGGAATATGCCGCTGTTATTGATACTCTCGAGATGGCAAGACGTCTTCACCCCGGGCAAAAAAACAGTTTGGATGCACTCTGTAAACGATATGCGGTGAATAATAAACATCGTACTTTACATGGCGCTTTAGTCGATGCGGATTTATTAGCGCGCATCTATCTTGCGATGACAGGCGGGCAAGAGAGTTTGTGGGGTGATCTCAATGAAATACCCTCTCAGGAAGATAAAACCGTTTTCTTTCCTACTCTTGATAAAGCTGATAAAATAAATATTCAAGATAACCGCTCGAATCAGATACCCTTAACGGTCATTTATGCCGATACAGCAGAAGTGGCAGCCCATGAAGCGTATTTATCAGCGATCAGAAAAGACAAGGAGTAATCATTGATGAGTATCTTGGCTGAAAAAGAGGCTGAGAAGCAAATTACGGTTTATCGTAAAGATTATCAAGCCAGTGATTTCCAAGTTGAGCAGATCGATTTGGAATTTGATCTGGACAAAAATAAAACCCAAGTAATTGCTACCTTTCTCATACGTCGTATTCAAAAAAGTAAGCTTGGCAACTTGGTATTATTGGGTCATCATCAATCTTTAAAAAAAATTAGTTTAGATGGTAAACCCTTAGCGCCCCTGAACTATATTTGGTCCGGAGAGACATTAACGATACCTCATTTTCCAGATAAAGGCACTTTGAGGATTGAGACAGAAATCGATCCGGAGCATAATACTACCTTAAGCGGCCTTTATTATGCCGATCAATTATTTTGTACGCAGTGTGAAGCCCAAGGGTTTCGCCGCATCACGTATTTTTTAGATAGACCGGATGTGATGACAAAGTACACAACCACCATCACTGCTGATAAAAGCGAGTTTCCTGTCTTATTGTCCAATGGCAATTTGATTGATAAAGGTGACATAGCCGGTGGCAAACATTGGGTTAAATGGCACGATCCTTTTAAAAAACCTTCTTATTTGTTTGCTCTGGTGGCAGGAAAACTCGATTGCCTGGAAGATACCTATAAAACTTTATCTGGCCGCAGAGTAACATTGCGCATTTTTGTCGAAATGGGCAAAAAAGAAAGAGCGCATCATGCCATGTATGCTTTAAAGCAAGCTATGGAATGGGATGAAAAAGCCTTTGGGCGTGAATACGATCTCGATATTTTTATGATAGTCGCCGTCAGCAGCTTTAATATGGGCGCGATGGAAAATAAAGGCTTAAATATCTTTAACGATAAATATATTTTAGTCGACCCCACAACGGCAACCGATGCTGATTATGATGCGGTTACACTCGTGGTAGGCCATGAATATTTTCATAATTGGACCGGCAACCGCATCACTTGCCGCGACTGGTTTCAATTAAGTTTAAAAGAAGGCTTAACGGTTTTTCGTGAATCTTTATTCATGCAAGAGCAAACCTCGTCTATTTTACGGCGTATTCAAGATGCAAGAACTATCCGAAGCAGCCAATTTGCTGAAGATGCAGGCCCAATGGCTCATCCTGTGCGTCCAGACTCTTATGTTGAAATTAATAATTTTTATACCGTGACCGTTT
>JAJNDI010000050.1 GCA_021156325.1 Gammaproteobacteria bacterium | reverse complement strand
CAAGCACATGGCGAAGTCCAACAGGAAGAATTAGGGCGCGTTCAACGAGAGCCTATAAGGCATCAGAGATTAAGAGAATTACCCGGCCAAGTGTGGGGTAATGATATATGGAACACGATACAAAAGAAGAAGACGGTGTTATCGGTCAGCGGTGGGGTGCTGGTCGGAGCGATATTGGGAAGTATGTGGAATGCAAATGTGCCAATAATCTTCTATCAAAATCAGACCCAGCCAGATTTGCTTTCTGGGAGCCATAGCATATTGGAGTACAAACCTGAAGCCTTGGAAGAAATTGATTATTGCAATGGAATTACTAAGTGGCTGTTCCCTTTAATCTGTCAGAAATTAGAAAAACTAGATCAAGAAGGTGTGGAACAACGCCGAAGAGAAGAGGAAGAGATTCGAGAGAAACAAGAGATTTTTAGCAGGGGATCAAATATATTTAACCAGTATAAGTTATTGCTGAATGCTACTGTTGAGGATTTGAATCAAGGCACGATCTTAGAAGATGTCCAGAAACTGTATCTAGATAGCCGGCAAAATTCTACTTTTAAATGTAAATGGCCCATGATAAAAAGCGTCGATTTTATTGTGCAGATTACCGATAATATGCAAATTATATTACCGGAGCTTTTTAAGAGGCGCAAAAAGTTAAATGAAGCAAACGACCTTTACCAGGACTGCCATAAGCGGCATGGGTCGTCTAACTATGCTTGGAAATCGTGTAAGAGTTTTAGCGGAATGTCCAATTTGCAAGCAACGAGGTTGCAAAATGTTACAAACGTTTGGTGCCCGTTGTCTCAAGCTTATTACGAAAAGGTAAAAGAGGATTTAGGCGAATTTATAAAATTGTACCGTATAATGGAATTATCTCGGCATGAAATCTGGGAAGAATTCTCTAAAACCAAAAAAACAAGTATAACAGGTTGTCAAGATCAAAGTCGTCTCTATGGTGATGGCCGTATACAATATACTATAAAATAAATGCCGTTTATGTAGCTGAATGGCTATGGTTAACGGCAGCGTAGCATCTATTGAATATGGGACTCATGGTTTACTAATACCTTATTTGTTTTTTTTTGCTTTGGAATTAATCAAAATGAGTCTGTCCTTGGTCAAATCAAGGCTTCTTCCTGTGCCTCTCTACGGTGTTGCGCTTCACTTTAGAACGGGGGTAGAAGCGCGTGATGATTGCCTGGATGCGCTTCTGATTAAGAGGATCATTCCAGCAGCTTCTAACAAAAAGGCTTGAAGAATAACGTAGGTTGTAAGGTATCTTCTAAAAAAATGAGAGTTAACGAAGTAGGTAAATTGAATGTTTTTTCTATCAAGAAAATCAAAGTCCTTAAAAAAGGACAAAGAATTGAAGAAAATGGCAGCTGGAATCGCCCTAGGCAGGGCCGGTTTAATTAAGAATGTAAGCAGGAATAGTGGCCTCACACGCCAGGAGATTGCTGAGATTCTGGAAAAAACTCTTGAAGAAATTGGAAAAGCTTTGGAAAGTGGCGAGGATGTCAAAATTACTTCTTTTGGGACGTTTTCCATCCATCACAAGAAAGAACGTATGGGACGTAATCCACGTACGGGGAAAGCCGCAACAGTTTCCTCTCGAAAAGTCATTAGTTTCAAGGCTTCCAATGCTTTTAAGAGATCTGTTTTGCTAGAGCTTAAAGGGTCTTCTGACTGAAACCTAAGAAGAGAACAGCAATGGGCATATTTTCATCTTTAAAACGGGAACAGAGAGAAGCGATAGGGTTATTACAAATCGGGACGTTCCTAGAATATTTTGACCTCATGCTCTACGTGCATATGGCTGTTATTCTGAATAAACTCTTCTTCCCTAAAACAGATGTAAACAATGTGCAGCTTCTATCAGCCTTCGCTTTCTGTTCGTCATTTGTATTCAAGCCTGTAGGGGCCTATATCTTTGGCAAAATTGGGGACACTACAGGAAGAAAAGCAACCGTTATCATCACCACCACAATTATGTCCGTTTCGTGTTTAATAATGGCTACCTTGCCGACGTATGACCAAATTGGTATTTCTGCCGCATGGATTGTTACAATTTGCAGGATCGTCCAGGGACTTTCTTCCATGGGCGAGGTCATTGGGGCTCAAATTTATTTAGCTGAAATGATCAAGCCTCCTCTAAAGAAGAGCCATGAATGGGGACCGTAAAGTCAATTAAAGAGGATATTTTTAAGTTAAGATTTCTTTTCAATGTAGGTTCTTTGCGGCTTGGCTGTTCAATGGACGGTCTTGGCGTGCCAGTGGAGCTGAAAAACGTCCCCACAAAGAAGGTATCCGTTTAAAAGCGTGTAAGGTTAAAGTCTTTTTTAAAGGGTTAGGGGCAAGAGATGTACAGGATAGGGCAGGGTCTGCTACTTGAGCGTTACAAGCCAAAACTGGCATAAAGCTTAAAAGCCGTAGGATTCTATCTCTTGTTGAGCAGGTGCCTATCTTGTTGAATCAATGATGCCGACTATTATTTTCGGCCTCATGCTGGTAACGTCCTTTAGCTTGTTGCTGATATGTCTAATGTAAGAACGGGAGCTTGCACAGTAAAATAAACAAGGAGCAATAAAAATGACCCAGCTGCTCAACAAATTTATCCATGAAAGCGATAACGAGAGGATACTAACGTATTCACCAACAGGTTTGAAAGAAGGCGAGAGAGCCCTCATGCAAACATCTACCGGCGAACCCTTCATGCCAGCACGCCTCTATTTTAAATTTCTCAACAGGAAAAACTTACTTAAGGCATTAAACAGGCTCCGGTGTGTGGATTGGAATGATGATAACTGTTTTATTATTAGCTATTGGGAAGAAGCCAGGTATATTCCTTTATCCGTTCCTTATGATGGAGTTCCAGAAGACATTTTTCCGATTCTCCTTGCCAAAGGCCGCATTGTAAACTCCGATATCTATATTGATGTCCGCTCCTTCAGGCGTGCGGTGGAGATGATAAAGTTCCTGTACAAGCAAGTTGGGCCCAAGTTCCTCTATATCACCCATATTGCAATTTATAATAGGTGCATAAGCACCTCAGGGGACACAATCCAAGATATTGTAAACATGGATCTTGATGACTTATTTTCAAGTGCTAACATGCAAATGGAACCCTTGCTTGATAGGGCCAATAAAGATCCGAAAGACTCTACTGAGATTGGGGAGCGCCTAGAAAAAATAATAAATGAGCCACTTCCCGTCATTCAGAAATTAACAGTGACAGGGACGAAACAGGGGCTATCTAGTCTGGAGATGAAACTGATGCTCAATTTGATGCTTGCCATGGAATACTGGAATGGCAATACAAGCTGTACCCTTATGGACATCATAAACAAAATGGCTGCCTTTTTTGCGGAGCATAAGGATTTACCAGAAGAAGGCGAGTTGCTTACATAATCTAATTTATAGATTTAAGAAATTCGTAATTAATGGTATGTGTATACTCAGAATTGCTCGGTTGTTTTCTTCTGGTCAGAGAAGGGATTGGTAAATCTGGAAAGAGGTACAGGGGATCATCAGCTGGATTGGGCCGGAATGACCCACCGGATTTACCCGAAAGCAAGGGGTTTAGGCATTCTATTGATTCATCCGTCCAGAAAGGGCCGTTAAAAGGGGAACAAAGAGAAGCGATAAAGGTATTACAAATCGGGACTGGAATAGGAAAATTAAATTAACGGTGCCACTGGGACTAATATGGGTAGGGGTTCCCATATAATAAATGGTTTAATACGTCTTTTATATCTTCCAAAATCATCATAATACATGACGTCATGCACGTCCTGATTTTCAGGATAATGTTGATTTGCTCGATGGAGTGATGAATACTTTGGGACAATACCAATGTTATCCTGAGCCAATAATCTTCGATATATTACATCAGGATCCGAAATTTTAATAGGCAACCCGGCGTCATATAAAGCTAAAAACATACAAATTGCTTCAGCCAAACGGGTAATAGAGAGCGCGCAAATGGTCACAATAAAGCCATTTTTGTCGTTATATCTTGGACGACTTACGTACAAATCAATGTGGGTCGTATTTCCCCCTCGTTTTATTTCCCAAGGATGCCCCCCTCTGGTTCTTTTAGGGTGGGTACCATCTAGCCATGTTGAAAATTCATCAGCTGAATCCAAATCAATATCCAACAACCCTTCATGCCTACCATCTGCGTATCTTTCATATAATTCTTTACCAGATAGGTTTTTATCAACCATATTATTTTTCCCTTGCGCCGCAATATAAGCAACTTTGCAGTAGTCAAAATATTGTTTTGCTGTCATGGTAGAACACGTTGTTTTTTGTGAATCATCAAAATAATTACTTTCTACAATTTTAAGAAATTTTTTAACTTTTTTCTGTCCTAAAATTTGATCTAGTCGATAGATGCCT
>JAJNDI010000031.1 GCA_021156325.1 Gammaproteobacteria bacterium | reverse complement strand
CGCATCCGCTGCGGATCGTACACCACCGATTCATTTAAGATCTTAGCCTCCATTAACGAGCTTGTAAATTCCCCTTTTTCCCGCAATAAAGCTTCAAAATCGTGTCCATTCGCTTCAACAGTTTTGGCATATAAACGCAGGTACCCTTTTATAAATAATTTTGCTTCTATAGCCTCATAATCATCTTTTTCGAGTACCTCTACCACATAAACGGGCAGCTTGATACGTCGAACCAGATCGTTGATATTCCATTGCTTAGCCATTCTTGCTGACTTAAGATATTCTCCAAGGCTTTTTGCGGATGGAAGCCGCTCTTCTTCTTGTAAATCTTTGTCCATAATTATCCTCCTTTTGCATGAAGATAGGCTTGATATTCATTGGAATCACTGAAATTTCTTTTTAACATCGCGGCATAATTTGCAGCCGAAGTTTTATCGCCTGTTTTATCAGCGATATTGATCCCGAGCAACAATGAGCGGGCAGTCGGCGAATCAAGCTGATGGAAACGCTCTAAATCTTGTTTAGCCTTATTGTAAAGACCTTCTGAAAACTCGATATCAGCTAATTCCAGCAGAGCGCGATCACGTCTGGGGTCGTTTAAAACCGCTTTTTCAAAATAACGTTGAGCCGTTTTTTTATCAGGAATCATCAAAGCACATAGACCTGCATTTTCATACGCCTCTGCAGTTTGCAGATAATCCTGATCAGCAACAGCTTCTGTAAAGTACGGCAGTGATTCTTTATATTCGCCTTGGCGGCACAAGAAAGTACCATAATTATTTTTAGGACCGCCGCGATGGGGTGCTAACGAAATGGATTTTAAGTAATACTGTTTAGCCAGCGTCTTATTACCAGTTTGTTCATAGAAATATCCCATCGCCCCTTGTGCTAAGGGATCAGAAGGATTCTGCTCTATAGCCAACAGTAATTTGCCCTTGGCACGCGAGACATCTCCTTTTTTCAGGTAAGCTAGGCCCAGTTGGGTATTAATGCTGGCAGCGCGTTTCAGATCGTAATTGCTATTTACACTGAGTTCCTGCCCGCGTTTTTCAGTGTTACTGGAGGATGACGTACATCCTGTGATTGTCAGAAACAAACAAACTATTAAAAAGAAAACCCTTTTTCGCTTAATGTGTATCATCCCTTACCTCTCTTAAATAATTACTATTATGCTGCTTGCACCTCTGAAACAGCACTCACAATGCGCGCTGCCAAACGCCTGCGAGGCGTTTTATCGGCAAAATCCCCCACCAATTGCCCGCATGCAGCGGCAATATCATCACCTCGTGTTTTGCGTATAGTAGCCACCAAACCCGCTGCCATTAAACACTGTTGAAAATCCGCTAGCCGTTCTCGTGTGGAACATTGATAGGTTGTCCCTGGATAGGGATTAAAAGGGATCAAATTAATCTTGCTGGGCACATCCCGCAGTAATCGGGCTAATTGCTTTGCTTGTGACAGAGAATCATTCACATCCTGTAGCATCACATATTCAAACGTCACCACTTGACGCGAACCCGGTGGATAAAAATCCCGGCAAGCTTGCATCAATTCAGCTAAAGGATATTTACGGTTAATCGGCACTAAAACATCCCGCAGTGCGTCATTAGGGGCATGCAAAGATACCGCCAAAGCAACATCCACCTCTTGCCTTAAACGCCGCATTTGAGGAATAAGCCCCGTAGTACTGACGGTAACCCGGCGTTTGGATAAACCATACGCCAAATCGTCTAACATGATGCGCAGTGCTGAAATAACGTTATCAGTATTCAACAAAGGCTCACCCATGCCCATCAACACGATATTAGTGACAGGGCGGGGATTTTCAGGGCTTTTTAATTCACGTACTGCTGCAAAAACCTGGCCAATAATTTCAGCCACTGTGAGATTGCGGTTAAAGCCTTGTTTACCGGTTGCACAAAAGGTGCAATTGAATCCGCAGCCTACTTGAGAAGATATGCATAAAGTTCCGCGGTTTTCTTCAGGAATAAACACCGTCTCAATGCAATTGCCACAATCCAGGCGAAACAACCATTTACAAGTGCCGTCTTTAGAGACTTGCTTGAAGGCTGTTTCCGGGGCATGGATAGTAGTTGTATCAGCCAAGCGGGATCGAAGGCTCTGGCTGATATTGCTCATACTCATCACATCATTACAGCCATATTGATGCAGCCATTGCAAAACCTGATCGCCGCGAAAAGGTTTCTCCCCTTGCTCGACAAAATAAGCACGCAACTTCTCTTTGTCACAATCCAGAAGATTTAAAGGGGTGGATTTATCTGCCATACACAACCTGCTCACTTAACAAACGGTACAATCGGCTTGGGTTAGGATTTCTTTTTCTTCAAAAAAATAAGCAATTTCGCGTTTGGCAGAACTCAAGCTGTCAGAGCCATGTACTGCATTGGCATCAATGCTATCGGCAAAATCCGCTCGAATAGTACCGGGAGCAGCCTCTTTGGGGTTGGTCGCGCCCATCAATTGACGGTTCAAGGCAACGGCATTGGGACCTTCCAGGACGGAAATCAGTACCGGCCCTGAAGTCATAAAAGCGACTAAATCTTTGAAAAAGCCCCGCTCTTTGTGTTCGGCATAGAATCCCTCAGCCTGGGCTTTAGAGAGATGCAGCATTTTGGCCGCTGCAATACGAAGCCCCGCCTCTTCAAAACGGTTTAAAATTTTACCAATCAAGCCTTTACTGACGGCATCGGGTTTAATAATAGAAAGGGTACGTTCTACGCTCATAACAACTATTCCTCAAATTATCTTTAAAAAATGCATAAACTGCCTTCAAAACAGGGGCATTATACCGGATTTTTAAGGGCAGCACTACCTTATCTCCAACCCGCAGGAGTGCTTTCTGTTAGTCTCGCTAATGCCTGCCACTCAGAGCGATAAATGCGATGACCGGGCTTTGATTGAACATCGTCCCTATAATTAGCCTGCTTAACTAATTTTATAGCGAATTTGAAAATAAAACTGGCAGGCTCAATAGAATCGGCTGGAATTTCCTGGGGTCATATAGTTTTCTGTATCTCTTTTATTTTTTTAGAGGAACGATATGCGGTGAATAGCAGCATTATTCACCGCCCAATACGCAGCGATTTATCTTGCTATGCGGTGAATAAACGCTACATTAAAAATTAATCCGTTGCATTTCTGGCGATTACATTACGTATCCAATGATTGAGGCTAATACCTGAACTTTTTGCCGCTAAATAAGCTGCGCGATGAGTTTCTGAATCAAAACGTATATGTAAATTACTTGAAAAAGGACGATCCGGATCTTCGCCACGTTCAGCACAAAAAGCAAGATAAACCTCAATGGAATCAATAAATGCTTTTTTTAAACCTTTTACTGAATCATCTTGAAAGGTAATTACGTGTCGGATATTAACCACTTCCCCGGGAAAGATCTGTGCATCACTATCGAAGTCAACAATACCAAGATAATTTTTGTATTCTAACATATTAGAATGCAGATCATTTTACACCTGCAGTCATTAAAAAACGGCGCATTGACAGACACCACTGCCTCTTTATCAGTTTCTTTTCCAGAATGAGGTCTATGAAACACGGCCCTCATATCACTCAAAGCAATGCACGAACCGCTACCTTCTGAAATTTCAGCCCCTAACACCAATAATAATGCCTCCTCTGAAGAAATTCATAGGCCAGAGAACGGTCAGTGAAGATGAGATTGGTGCCGGATATAGGAGTCGAACCTACGACCTTCACATTACGAATGTGCTGCTCTACCAGCTGAGCTAATCCGGCACAAGGCGGCAAGAGAAGAACGGCAGTATAGCCTTGCAGAACAAACAAAGACAAGTGACAAAAGTCTGTCAGAATGGTCTTTTTTTGCTCGAAGCTAATCTTTCATTTAAACCCGAGCGGGATGAAAGTTTATTTTCTTCAGGAGTCCTGCAAAAAGATAAGCACTTGATTTTAAAAAGCGAAAGCCTTGTGCTATTACTTATAAAGATCTAACGGGGCGCATTTTTTGCAGGAAGTTAGTCTAATATCTTAATACCGATATTAAAGTGGGAGAATTATTGTGAAAATGAGAAAATGGGTTAAATCAACAAAGGGCTTTACGCTCATCGAATTGCTGATCGTGATTGCCATCATCGGGATTCTGGCGGCGCTTGCTTTGCCGGCCTATCAAAACTATGCAAGACGGGCCAAGTTTGCGGAAGTGGTGAATGCGGCCGGTGGCTTGAAGCAAGATTTGATCGTCTGTCTTTCTTCTAATGCTGAGGCTGATTGCGAGACGGGGACAAGCAGCACACCTTCCGCCCATGGTATGCCTGTGGCAATTACCGATCTTCATACTATTGAATCCTGTGTTGTCAATGATTCCGCGCTCATTACTTGTACAGCGAAGGCAGATGAATATGGCCTCACGACTGCCCCCACCTTCAACTTACAGGCTTGTGAGAAAAATGGTGGTTGGGAATTTTTGGCTTGGGGCAACTGTTATCCTGACCTCTGTCCATCAGCAACATCAGATACTGCACTAACTTGTTCAGGCACTGGAACTGGCACCGGAACTGGCGGCTAGTTGGCTTTAGTTCATCTGAAACCAGCTATACTCCCACCCTCACTGAACTCACTGAAGCGGTCATTGTACCGCTTCAGTGAAAAAGGGCAAGAAAACAAAAGAAATTGATGATGATGCAAAACAAGAAAAAAACAAGGGGATCAAAAACATGGCTGCCAACAGCGAAGGAATCCTGCTATCTGGCATCGCACGCAAGCTGGTCAATGACGGCCTCTTAAGCGAAGCTGTTGCAAAAGAAGCCATAGCAGACGCTAACAAAGACAATATGCCTTTATTAAGCCATCTTGTCCAAAAAAACCTGGTCAACCCGTTGCAAGTAGCAACATCCTGTTCAAAAGCTTTTAATTTGCCTCTTTTTGATTTAAGTCAATTTGATCTCGCTCGTGTGGATTCAAGCCTTATTAATGAAGAACTCTGTATTAAACACCGTTTTATTCCTATCTTGCGGCGTGAAAATCGATTATTTATTGCTGTTTCTGATCCAACCCAGACCAAATTGCTTGAGCAAATTAAATTTCAGCTTAAACTAAACGCCTCGCCCATTATTGTTGAAGAAAACAAATTAGCAAAATCTCTTGAAGACTTGTCACAATCAACTACTTATAACAAACTCGGTGATATTGAAGAGGAAAAATTATTTAGTACCGATGACGAAAACGAGCTTGCAAATGAAGATAATATTAGTGATATAGATATCGATGATACCCCAGTTGTTCGATTTGTTAATAAAATGATCTTAAGCGCTATTAGTAAAGGAGCTTCGGATATTCATTTTGAACCTTATGAAAAAAATTACCGTGTTCGATTTCGCCTGGATGGTATTTTAAGCGAAGCGGCAAGTCCGCCTATTAAACTGGCCCAACGCTTTGCAAGCCGCTTAAAAGTCATGTCCCGTTTAGATCTCTCTGAAAGACGTCTTCCCCAGGACGGCCGTTTTAAATTAAACCTTGGCAACGCACGTTCGGTGGATTTTCGAATAAGCTCCTGTCCCACTTTGTTTGGGGAAAAAATAGTATTGCGGATTCTGGATTCGAACAACAGTACTCTCGACTTCGAAAAACTGGGGATAACAGAAAAAAACAAAGAAACTTTATTAACCGCTATTCACCGTCCGCAAGGGATGGTGCTAGTCACCGGCCCCACCGGCAGCGGCAAAACGGTGACACTGTATACTTGCCTGAATATTCTCAATTCGCCCGATAAAAACATTTTAACAGTAGAAGATCCTGTTGAAATCAATTTAGCGGGTATTAATCAAGTTCATGTTAACAATAAAGCAGGGCTAACATTCGCATCGGCGCTGCGATCTTTCTTGCGTCAAGATCCCGACATCATCATGGTTGGCGAAATTCGAGATTTGGAAACTGCTGAAATCGCGATTAAATCTGCACAAACCGGTCACATGGTATTCTCAACGCTGCATACTAACAGCGCTGCTGAAACGTTAACCCGCCTTGTCAATATGGGTGTTCCTTCATTCAACATTGCCACATCAGTTTCCTTAATTGTGGCGCAGCGTCTGGCACGGCGTTTATGTACGCGGTGTAAAAAACGCATTGAAATCCCTCAATCAGCTTTATTAAAAGTGGGCTTTAAAGAAGAGGAAATCCTCAAAGCAGAATTCTTTGATGCAGTCGGCTGTGATGAATGCAATAACGGCTATAAAGGACGTATCGGGATCTATGAAATGTTACCTGTCACTGAAGATATTGGATCACTCATCATGAATAACGGCAATGCCATAGAGATAACCCAAGCAGCAGAAGCTGGTGGTTTTATCAGTTTGCGCCAGGCGGGCCTTCAGATTGCTTTGGCAGGTATCACCAGTTTGGAAGAGATTGAACGGGTTACTATAGATTAACAGGAAAAAATAAATGAGTCTCTTGAAAAAACAAAGTAAAGAAAAAGAAATTCGGCTGATCACGTATGTGTGGTCGGGTTTAAACAAACGCGGTGATAAAGTCTCTGGGGAAATCAATGCTGCTAATGTCGGTGTTGCCAAAGCAGAACTGCGGCGTCATCAAGTCAGTCTACGCCGTATTCACAAAAAACATATTGCCTGGTTTGCTTCTCGCAATAAACGGATCACAACGGGTCATATTGCCACCTTTACAAGGCAGTTAACGGTTATGCTGTCCGCAGGGATCCCTCTCGTCACAGGCCTCAATTTGCTGGGCCGCGGCCATAGAAACCCTGCGATGAGTGTTTTATTATTGAGAATCAAAGCGGATATTGAAACAGGCTTAACCTTATCCCAGGCTTTGCGGCATCATCCCAAATTCTTTAATGATCTTTATTGCAACCTGATTGAAAGCGGTGAACAATCTGGATATTTGGAAACGATGTTAAACAGAGTAGCCACTTATTGTGAAAAATCAGAATCGTTAAAGCGCAAAATTAAAAAAGCGCTGGTTTATCCTGCTGCTATTGTTATCGTAGCCATTGCAGTTACAGCAGTGTTACTTATTTTTGTTGTTCCCCAATTTTCTGCTTTATTTAAAGACTTTGGTGCGGAATTACCGTGGCTAACGCAATTAGTGGTAGATATGTCCGGATCTCTTCGCCGTTACTGGTGGATATACACTATCGTGACCGGTATTGGCGGGTGGGTGTTTGTCTCTGCCTTACAGCGCTCGGCCCGTTTTAGAGCCTGGGTAGAAACACAAAGTTTGCGCTTGCCCATTTTTGGTAACATTCTCGCCAAATCCTGCATTGCGCGTTTCTCCAGAACGCTTGCCATTACTGTCTCAGCCGGCATGCCGCTGGTAGATGCCCTTGAATCCGCAGCGGGCGCCACAGGAAATTACGTGTATCGCACTGCCTTGATGAAAATACGCAATGACGTCAGTACGGGGCAGCAATTGGGATGGTCACTTAAAACAGTCCATATCTTCCCCAATATGGTTGTAGAAATGATAAGCATCGGTGAAGAATCGGGTCAAGTAGATGAGATGCTGGTTAAAGTTGCCGATTTCTTTGAAGAAGAAGTGGAGATGCTGGTGGATTCTTTAAGCAGCCTGATGGAACCGATAATCATGGTTATTTTAGGCATCCTGGTCGGCGGTCTGGTGGTGGCAATGTATATGCCTATCTTTGAACTGGGATCAGTCATTAAATAATATACCTTGGCTTCTAAACAGCCCCTAACCTAATGGGGCATAGCGGCTTATAGGCAATGATAGGGGGTGACGAAGTTTCTTATTGTTTCGCCCTTCTCAAAGTCCTGCTATGATAATAACATGGACACGGATTCTCTCATTTTATTTGCCGATCTCTACCCTCTTAGCACCTTGATTTTCATTGGGGTACTAGGGGCTTGTATTGGCAGTTTTTTAAATGTGGTTATCTATCGTTTACCGCGTCTTTTATTAGTTGATTGGTATCAGCAAGCGTCTGCCCTGTTGCGCGCCTATCCGACACCCCCGGATATCAACGATCCGCATTTTCGCATGAATCAACTAAACGACACTGTTTCTGAAGACACTACGCCCGCCGTGCCCCCTTTTAATTTATGCTTTCCGCGCTCGCATTGCACCCATTGTCAACACAGTCTTCCCTGGTGGTGTAATATTCCGCTGGTGAGTTTTTTAATCTTACGCGGCCGTTGTCATTTTTGCCGGCAGCCTATTTCATGGCGCTATATCCTCATCGAAGGCCTCTCTGCCCTCTTGCCCATTATTGTCATCTCCCAATTAGGTTTTCACTGGTCAGGATTGATGGGAATTTTACTGACGTGGTTTTTGGTAGTCATGACTTTTATCGATCTGGATCATCAACTCTTGCCCGACAATTTAACGCTGCCCCTTATCTGGATAGGCTTGCTGCTTAATTTGTTTAATGTGTTTACCACATTGGAAAGCGCTCTTATCGGCGCTATAGCGGGATACTTAAGTTTCTGGCTTATCGCACAGGGATTTTATCGGGTAACTGGGCGTGAAGGCATGGGTTATGGCGATTTTAAATTGGTAGCCGCTTTTGGTGCCTGGTTTGGATGGCCGATGTTAATTCTTTTGATCCTGATTGCCTCATTCCTGGGTGCTATAGTCGGAATCAGCATCCACCTTATTCGCCGTCATCGCCAAAGCGTACCTTTGCCTTTTGGGCCTTATCTTGCTTTTGCCGGCTGGCTTTGTTTGTGCTGGGGGAATGAAATCCTGCAAACTTATCTCCTCTTCTTGACACCGGCTTAAGCAGTGCTGGTCATTGGCTTAACAGGGGGTATTGCCAGCGGAAAAAGCACTGCGGCTCATTATTTTGTAAAACACAGCGTTCCTCTTATTGATACCGATCAAATTGCCCGCGAATTAGTCACTCCTGAACAACCTGCCTTCAATGCGATTGCAGCGCATTTTGCTTCCTCTGTACTCAATAGTGATGGTTCACTGAACCGCAAACACTTAAGACATCTCATTTTTTCCAATGAAAAAGAACGCCGCTGGCTGGAAGACTTGCTGCATCCTTTGATTCGAGAACAGGTTAGTGTCCGCCTTAAGCAATTGTCAGACAAAGCCCAGCAAAGTCAACAAACTATTCCTTACTGCATAGTGATGATTCCCTTGCTGGTTGAATCTCAAGCTTATGCTTGGCTAGACAGGATCCTGGTGATTGATAGCGATGAAATAACCCAGTGTAAGCGCCTTCAAGAGCGGGACGGGATGAGTCTCAGTGAATGCAAAGCTATCTTGTCTGCTCAAATCTCTCGTCAAAAGCGCTTAGGCCTTGCCGATGATATCATCGATAACAACGAGGGTCTTTTGGAATTAGAAGCAGCCGTGGCAAAGCAGCATAAGGCTTATCTGCAATTGGCAGAAACTTCTGGTAACGCTAGCTGAAATCAGCTGTCATCTCTTAATAATCCATGCTATTCTCAAAATAATCCTCTGTTAGTGCAGAGAATTAAGAGAACTCGTGAGGTTAAGATGAACAGTAATTGGCTATTATATGAACACCCTTTAAACGAATTGATGCGCGTATGCCTGCGCTTGGAATATCTATTTACCAAAACGCAGCATTATTTGTCAGCAACCAGCGAGTGGGATCATTTATGTCTGCTTGATACGCTTGTGAAAATTATCGAAGTTCTTGACAGGCCTGATTGTAAATCAAAATTCGTACAGGAAATCCAGCGTCATCAAGCCAAACTCGAACAATTGGAACGCTTGCAGCAAGTCGATCAAAACAAATTAAGTTCTGTTTTGTCACAATTAGATAATATCAACGTTTATTTACAAGCTCAGGTAGGAAAATTAGCCGACAATTTGCGCCGCAATGAATTTCTCTACATGGTGACTCAACAAAACAAAAATCCTGGGGGGATCTGCAACGGTGATGCGCCAGCTTATCAATTTTGGTTAAATCAACCTGCTGCGCTTCGAATGAAAGATATGCTGCAGTGGTTAGAGGAACTTTCCATTATTCGTCAATTGGTGGTTTTATTACTGCAATTAACGCGTGACAACGGCAGCAGCCGAAGAGAAACTGCCGAAGCCGGCTTTTATCATGAAGCGATTGACAGAAGACAGTCTTTTCAATTAATTCGCATCGCTTTGCCGGGAAATAGCCTCGTTTATCCAGAATTAAGTGTAGGGCCGCATCGTTTAGCCCTACGCTTCATCAAGCACGATGCATACAATCATGCTGTACAAACCCAAGAAAATATTGCCTTTGAATTGATTTGCTGTGCGAATCTGCCTATTAATATTCCTGCACGTCATTTTAGTGAATTGGTTTAAGGATAGAGGCTTAACGCTTCTGATAATGTTTGCACGCCGTGAATTTCCATTCCCTGAGGCATACTTTTAGCGACATTTCCTTTGGGAACAATAGCACGTTTAAATCCATGTTTCGCTGCTTCTTGCAAACGCTGCTGGCCGCTTTGCACAGGACGGATCTCACCTGCCAAACCCACTTCGCCAAACACAACCAACTCATGAGATAATGGACGATTGCGAAGGCTTGATAAAATCGCTAATAACAACGCTAAATCAGAAGCTGTTTCAAATACCTTCACACCGCCGACAACATTCACAAATACATCCTGATCATAAGTCGCCACACCGCCATGGCGATGCAATACCGCTAATAACATGGCTAAACGATTTTGCTCAAGTCCTATAGTAACCCGGCGAGGGTTTGATAAATGACTCGTATCCACCAAAGCTTGTACTTCTACCAGCATAGGACGAGTTCCTTCCCACGTTGCCATCACGACACTGCCCGCGACCGCTTCACTGTAGCGCGACAGAAAAATAGCGGAAGGATTAGTCACTTCTTTTAATCCTTTTTCCGTCATGGCGAAGATCCCTAATTCATTCACTGCGCCAAATCGATTCTTGACAGCGCGTATCACCCGAAAACGATTATCGCGTTCTCCTTCAAAATACAAGACGGTATCCACCATGTGTTCCAAAACGCGAGGCCCTGCCAAAGTGCCTTCTTTGGTTACGTGCCCCACTAAAAACACAGACGTTTGTGTTTGTTTTGCAAAACGTACCAATATGGCAGCGCTTTCGCGTAATTGACTGACCGATCCCGGGGCTGAACTTAAACTGTCGGTAAAGATGGTTTGCACCGAATCAATAACAATCGCTTGCGGTTTTTCTTTTTTGGCATGTTCGATGATTTGTTCAATATGCGTGTCGGCTAATAAACGCAGTTGATCCGTTTTAACTTCCAATCGCTTGGCGCGCGCACTGACTTGTTGTAAAGATTCTTCACCGGTAATATATAAAACCGGCTGTGTTAAACTGATATAAGACAAAGCTTGCAATAACAGCGTTGATTTGCCAATACCGGGATCACCGCCAATTAAAACAACGGAGCCCGTTACCAAACCGCCGCCTAAAACCCGGTCTAATTCGCCGATCCCCGTTGAGGTTCTATCTACCTCGCCTGTTTCCACATCTGGCAGCCATACCACTTGCGGGTCTTCACCGGCATACTGTTGTCGTTTTACGCCTTTGGCCGCAATAGGCGTGCGTTCTTCAACCAAGCTATTCCAAGCGCCGCAATCGGTGCATTGTCCTGCCCATTTAGGCACGCTTATCCCGCATTGCTGACATACGTAACTTAACTTGGTTTTGATCACGCTAATAAATTCCAGTCATTGTGACGGTTACGGCAAGCCAACGCTTGTGAACGATATTGCTGTGTTTGAATAACGGCAATCAGCGTATAGTTGCGGCAGCGTTTATCATCTTGTAATAAAGTATTGTTTGGTATCACCGTATACTGATTGCCAGAGCTTGGATTTGCCCAATTGGTTGATTGCCCTACATCCATTTTCTCCAGCGCTTGACTCGCTTTGAAACGATCAACTGCATTCATAGAATCGACGATTTGTTTTGCTATAGGTGCAGGCAATGGTTTAACCATGGTAATTTCAGCAAGTTCAGATGAAGACGCTGCTGCTTCGCCCGTTTGCAGGGGTGCATTATGTTTCTGAAAGACACAAGCCGTTAAGCTCGCTGCTATCCCTAAGGTTAATATTATTAAACACCGTTGCATTAAATGAATCATCTGCCGCCTCTTTTCTTCATGGTTAATTTTCTTATTGATTATAACTGAAAAGCTGCCGCAGACCAAACCTATAACCAAAGCGATTTTAACCTAACCAGCGTCTTGCATTGTAAAACAAGCGAAACCAGGGCGTTGTTTCCTTCCACTCACCCGGCGCCCAGGAACACTGTACAGGCCGGTAAGAACGCTCAGGATGGGGCATCATGATCGTCACGCGACCGTCTTGTGAAGTGAGTCCCGCAACGCCTTCTGTACTTCCATTGGGATTATAAGGATATTTCGAAGTCGGCGATCGATTATCATCGACATAACGAAGTGCTATTGTCTTTGCTTCCAATGCGCTATAAACACCGTCTTTCGCTGCCCACACAGCACGGCCTTCGCCATGGGAAATAACGACTGGCAACACCGCCGATTGCATATCAGCTAATAAAATCGAAGAGGAATCTTCTATGTGAGCCAAGACTACGCGGGCTTCATATTGTGCCGACAAGTTATGCCGAAAACGCGGCCAATGTGCAGCACCTGGAATAATCTCATCTAATTGTGCGAGCATTTGACAACCATTACACAATCCTAATGTAAAAGTATTACGACGCTCAAAAAAACGTTGAAATTGAGACAAAACCCGCTGGTTTTCTAAAATCACTTTTGCCCAGCCTACACCCGCGCCAAACACATCGCCGTATGAAAATCCGCCGCAGCAAGCTAATCCATGAAAATCCGCTAAACTCACATCGCCTTTAATCAAATCAGACATGTGCACATCGTAACAGTCAAATCCAGCGGCCATAAAAGCAGATGCCATTTCCAAGTGGCCATTGATACCTTGTTCTCGTAAAACAGCCACCTTGGGCTTAGACTGTTTTGTAATAAAAGGTGCAGCTAAAGAAGGCGCAAAATCAAATGAAGCTTGGCAGCTCAACAATCCTTTGGCATCATCTTTTAAAATATCATCAAATTCTTGCTTTGCACAATCGGGATTATCCCGAAGCCGTTGCAAGTGATAACTGGTTTTGGCCCAAAGCTGCTGCAAAGTTCCGCGTGTGTTTTCATAAATACATTTGCCTTTATGTAAAAATCGAAGAGTTTGATGAGAAAGGGGTTTACCAATGCAATACACGAAACGATCCAAACCGTTGCTGGTTAAACATGACATCACAGCCGCTTTATCTTTTACTTTGATTTGAATAACGACACCTAATTCTTCATTAAATAAAATAGCAAGCGGATCATCTCCCAAAGCGGATAAATCACATTGCATACCCGTTCTGCCGGCGAAAGCCATTTCACACAGCGTGACCAAAAGACCGCCGTCGCTGCGATCGTGATAACTCAAAATATGGTGTTTCTCTCGCAATGTAGAAAGCGCTTGGGTTAATTGAATCAACAAATGAGGTTCTTCCAGATCAGGCGTTACATCGCCTGTTTGCTGATAGACTTGCGCTAATGCAGAGCCGCCCAAACGCTGCTGCCCAGCGGCTAAATCAATAAACAATAAACACGTTTCTTCATCAAGACACTGTAATTGCGGCGTTAAACTTAAACGTACATCAGAGACTGGTGCAAAGGCAGAAATAATCACAGACAAGGGCGAAATAACCTGCTTTGTTTCACCATTTTGGCTCCAGCGTGATTGCATCGATAAAGAGTCTTTACCCACCGGAATACAAATGCCAAGTTGGGGGCATAATTCTAATCCGATCGCGCAAACAGCATCATATAAAGCCGCATCTTCACCGGCTTCACCGCAAGCACCCATCCAATTAGCCGATAATTTAATGTCATTTAACGAGCAAACTGGTGCACTTAACATATTCGTAATCGCTTCTGCTACGGCCATGCGCGCACTGGCTTTAGAATTAATAATAGCAATCGGCGCACGTTCACCCACGGCCATCGCTTCACCCGCATAATGATGAAAATCTGTTAAAGTTACACCGCAATCTGCCACCGGCACCTGCCAGGGCCCCACCATTTGATCACGAGAAATTAAACCGCCAACACTTCTGTCTCCTATCGTAATCAGAAATTGTTTGCTCGCCACCGCAGGCAATTGCAAAACACGCTCAACGGCTTCTGCTAAAGGAATAATTGAGGTCTCGAGCGGGCGATAAGAAGGCCGTACTCTCTTTACATCACGTAACAACGCAGGTGAATTGCCAAATAATACGGACATCGGTAAATCGATAGGGGTATTATGAAAATATTCATCATTAACCTGCAATTGCGAGGACAATTTAACATGACCTACTACGGCATAAGGACAGCGTTCGCGTTTAGCAATATAGTCAAAACGCTCAAGTTGATTGGCATCAATCGCCAGCACATACCGCTCCTGCGCTTCACAACACCATATCGCTAAAGGCGACATCCCCGGTTCGTCATTAGGAATAGCCCGCAGAGCGATTTCAGCGCCTAAGCCATTGGCATGAACCAATTCAGGAATAGCGTTGGCAAGCCCGCCTGCCCCTACATCGTGGATTGATAAAATAGGATTTTTTTCACTGAGGCCACAACACGCCTCGATCACTTCTTGCGCGCGCCGCTGCATCTCGGGATTAGCTCGTTGCACCGAGGCAAAATCCAGGGCAATATCGCCGCTGCCAGAGGCCTGTGAAGAAGCAGCCCCCCCGCCTAAACCAATCAATAAAGCAGGACCGCCTAAAACAATGATCACCGCTCTATCACAGAGGGTTTCTTTGTTAACATCTTGTCTTCGAAGCGACCCCAAACCGCCGGCTAACATGACAGGTTTATGGTACCCATACCAACGTTCTCCGTCAGCTGTTTTATGTTGTTGTTCATAGGTACGAAAATAACCACAGATAGTGGCACGGCCAAATTCATTATTAAATGCTGCTGCACCGATAGGCCCTTGCAGCATGATAGCTAAAGCACTGCTGATATGAGGCGCACACCCCGGGGTCGCTTCCCACGGCTGCACTAAAGCCGGAATAAAAAGATTAGACACTGAAAAACCGCATAACCCTGCTTTGGGGCGCCCGCCGCGACCGGTTGCTGATTCATCCCGAATTTCACCGCCTGATCCGGTTGCTGCACCTGCAAAAGGGGCAATAGCAGTGGGATGATTATGCGTTTCCACTTTGATCATCATTGCGCAGGGTTCTTCCGCAAGTTGATAACGATGCGTGTCAGGGTGGGAAATCAAACGAGATCCCCTTTCATGCGTTGCGATAATGGCTGCATTATCGACATACGCCGATAACACATTTTCAGGATGCTTTTGATGGGTGTTGCGGATCATATTAAACAACGATTGTGCTTTGTTTTCTCCATCAATATGCCACGCAGCATTAAAAATCTTATGCCGGCAATGTTCAGAGTTTGCCTGCGCAAACATCATCAATTCGACATCGGTCGGATTGCGTTTTAAATTCGTAAAAGCCTGATACAAATAATCAATTTCTTCGGGATTTAAAGCCAATCCCAACCGTTGGTTGACCTCTGTCAAAGCTTGTTTGCCTTTTTGCACAATATCGATAAAAGCCAAGGGTTCAGGGCGGTGTTCTTCAAACAAACGCTGCAAATCTTCTCGATGATGTAAAACAGATTCTGTCATGGGATCGTGACAGTGTTTTGCTATTTGACTTTGGATGTTGAGATCAAGTAAATGACCGGTTTGTAGTTGATAAAATACACAACGCTCAATACGATGAATTAAGGTTAACCCGCAATGATGCAAAATATCGACCGCTTTGGAACACCAGGGCGAGAGAGTGCCTAATCGCGGCGTAACATAAAAATTCAGTGTGGAAGCTGATAAAAGAGTCCCTTCACCACAACCTTCTTCTGCCAACAAACGCTGTAATTGACTCTCTTCGTGAGATTCCAGCGCGCGCTCTGCTTTGATAAGGTAGCAAAAACGGGTTTCTATGGCTTGAATAGAGGGAGCGTTACATTGTAAGGTTTTTAATAACGCTTCTTGACGGACATTCGTCAATGCCTGTCTGCCTTCATAGTAAATGATAACCACAATTCCCCCTGCTTATATAATCCCCGCCCTCTTTCACCTCGCAACAGCCCCCTTTTTCAAAGGGGGTAAAAAATGCTAGTCTTATGAAAGAGTCAATATGAGGATCTCTATAGATGATTAATGATAACGATAGTTTAACCGTCTTGAAAGACGTGGCGATGAGTGCAGTAATCGAACAACGCCGGCGCCGGCGCTGGGGGATCTTCTTTAAACTGGTCTTTTTGCTCTATGTGACCGGCTTTATCATTTTAAATTTTTTGCCGATAGACTTCACCTCCACGAGTTTGGGGAAAAAACATACTGCTTTGGTGGATTTGAATGGGGCAATTTTACCCGATACTGCTACGACAGCAGATAGTATTGTCAGCGGCCTTCGCGCTGCTTTTGAAGATAAAGATACAGAAGCAGTTATTCTTCGTATCAATAGCCCCGGTGGAAGTCCTGTGCAATCCGATTATGTTTACACAGAAATAAAGCGGCTTCGTGAAAAATATCCAGAGATCAAACTTTATGCAGTCTGCAGTGATGTCTGTGCTTCTGGTGCCTATTATATTGCTGCTGCTGCCGATGCAATTTATGCGAATCCCTCAAGTGTTATAGGCTCGATTGGTGTTTTGATGAATGGTTTTGGTTTTGTGGGCACTATGGAAAAAGTCGGTGTTTCCCGGCGTTTACTGACTTCGGGAGAGCATAAAGGATTTTTAGATCCCTTCTCACCAATGAGTGAATGGGATAAAACCTATACGCAGCACGTACTGGATGAAGTGCATGATACCTTCGTTGCCCGTGTGAAAGCAGGCCGAGGCTCCCGCTTAAATGACACTGATCCTAATTTATTTTCCGGCTTATTCTGGACAGGGATTGATGCTAAACGCTTAGGCTTAATTGATGATTTTGGCAGCACCGGCAGTGTCGCGCGAGATATTATTAAAAATGACAATATCGTTGATTTCACACAGCAACAAACTGTTTTGGAACGCTTGGCTGAACGTTTCGGCGCTTCTTTTTCTAAAGAGATTGGAACAATGTTAGGATTAAATGGCAGCGTGAGTTTGCGGTAAAAATACTGCTGCGCGCCCCTCTCCCGCGCCGCGTTGCGGCTTGCCCTCTCCCGTAAACGGGAGAGGGAGAAAGGAAAACATCTCTCCGAAGCAGCTGCCCTTCCCCTAATTAACGGGAGAGGGGGAAAGGAAAATCCCCTCTTCCCCGCAAGCGGGAGAGGGCCGCCCGAAGGGCGGGGAGAGGGCACCGCGCAGCATTAAAAATAAAAAGAGCCTTACTCAGCCTTTTGCCCGTCTTCTTTCAACCAATTCGATAAGATTTCAATGATCTTGACAGCTTGTTCACTGCTGGAAATATTAAACTTGGATTGTTGACGATATTCCCCATTGCGTTTTTGATAACGGCGAATGCTGTAACGATAGGGGCTATAAGCTTGTTTTTGTTTTTCCCAATCCTGGTATTTATACATTAAAGTCGCCCATGCGCCTTTGGTTAAAACAATTTTATCCAATTGTTTAGTGGTAATTATCCCATCTTCTTCATACTGGATGGTTAGTTCATCGACTGTAGCTGCCATGGTAACTCCTTAACATCTTGCTGTTTGCTGCGCACTTCCCTCTCCCGCGCCCTCCCGCTTGCGCGGGAGAGGGGGAAGAAGAAGCTATAATCCTAAAATCCGGGAAAAGGGACGTACTATTAAAAGAAGTAATCCAATACCAATGTCACGGTATCACTCGTATGACCTGCAGGGGTTATCGCTTCTTGCGAGCCAGTGCCGCTGATAATACCGCCTGCTGTAGTGTTGCTGCTGTAATTAATATCGTGGCGATATTCAAAACTGGTTAAGGTATTACGCCAGACAGAATAACCCATTGCAGCACTCACACGTTCACGCGGTAAATTTAAAGCCAGCGCTTCCCACGAATGGTCATAGCCTACGGTAAATGATCCGGGACGATTGTAGAAGCTGTAACTATAAACACCTTCCACATGCATCGCTTTAGGTGAAGCCCCATGGCCATTAAAGCTCATGTCATTTTGATCAAAGGAAGTGGTAGCACCTGTATATTCACCAATCAGGGTGTAAGCATTGTAGCTGATGTTACCTTGCAGATCTAAACCGGGAACACGGTGAACAATCTGTTCAGTGCTGGAATCGGCAGCAAATCCCTGGAATTGATCATCACTGCCAATCCCATTGGATTGCATCCCGCTGGAATCTGCAATGTTTGAAATGACACTGACGCTGCCTGTGGTTCTGAAGGTGCCATTTTTGTAACGATAGCCCAGATTAGCGCCGCCTTCGTCAATCTTTCGATTATCGGTAGTACGACTTTCGCCGCTGAAGGTATAAACTGAGCCATACAAACCTTCTGAAGAAGGATCAGCATACCCTAACACTGCCGCCCGTACTTTAGAACGCCCTAACGTCTTTGGCAGTGAATCGGTGTAAAGATAACTGGTATATTGCCCGAAAGGCGCATAGAGTTGACCCAGTGAGAAATACATCGGTGTGCGGTCTAAATTACCTACTGTTAAAAAGGCTTTGCCTAATTCCAGGTTTGAATTGTTTTCACGCTGGCCGCTTCCCGTCACCTGGCTTGGCAGATAACCATTGTCATATTCCATCGTTACATAACCCAGTAACCAGGGATGTACAAAGGCAGCCATATCGATTTCAGCAGCTGTCAGATCCAAATCGCTGCTGTTCGTATCCGCAAAAGTGCGTGAAGACATGGCAGCGCCTTCAATTTCACCGCTTAAAGCGATCACAGAATACTGCTCAGGGCCTTTGTTTTCTGCAGCCAACTCACTGGCAACCCGCTGGCGCATTTGCAGCAAGGCCAGATCTTTATTCACACTGGAAGTGTTGATTAAAAGATCAGAACCATTAAACTGCGGCTGGGGCCCGAAATAGGGGGAAGTCACCACGGTTGTTCCACGGATATCCACCCACGGCGTAGGGGTTTCAGAATCTGTTTGAGAACCCGGTGTTCCCCCTGGATTATTAGCAAATACCTTATCTTGTTTCTGTTTGTGAGAAGGTGTACTGACAGATGTCGTTTTAGTACTAGTACCTGTTTTTTTGGAAACGCCCGCTTGCTTTTGTGTAGACGTTGTTTTACCTAATAATTCGGCTTGTTCTTGTTTTAATGCCTGCAATTGTGTTTGCAGGGCTTTCATTTGTTTCTCCAGATTTTCAGTTTGTGTACTGATAGCCTGAACATTCGCCTCTGTTGGTTTTGAATCAGAAGCTGCATTCCCTGTTGAAAATGCACCAACGCCCGCCATCAGCAGGCATGTTGTTAACACTATTTTCTTAAGCTGCATACCTTTAGTCTCCCATACTCTCTTGGCCTTTTAAGTGATTGTTCTATTTCATTACCCAAACAATCCTGCGTAGATTACTCAATTACTTATCAACATTGCAAGAATAGTGTAAAAATCTCGTCAATATTGCGTACAGTGTTGTGCTTTTTTTGCTCGCTTGCTTCTTGACTCAAGTCCCGTTAGGCTTGTTATATTATTTCATTAATAAAAAGGAGTTTATATATGCAATCACTTTCCATCATTCAGCCTGACGATTGGCATTGTCATTTACGCGACGGCGCCTTGTTGAAAACGACCGTTAGCGCCAGCGCTTCGCAGTTTCGGCATGTAATAGTCATGCCCAATCTGCAAACCCCTGTCAAAACTTGTGAAGAAGCCATGCGCTATCGCGAACGCATCATGGCAGCTTGTCCTGAATCAATGCGTATTGGTTTTGAACCGTTAATGACATTGTATCTAACCGATAATACTACCGCCGATGAAATTAAAAAAATGCAAGAACACGATGCCATTATTGCTGCCAAACTATACCCTGCCGGCGTAACCACGAATTCGAACGCCGGTATTCGCGATATTGAAGCTTTATATCCTATTTTTGAAGTCATGGAAAAACTGGATGTGCCCTTGCTCATTCATGGAGAAGTGGCTGATCCCAGCGTTGATATCTTTTCACGGGAACAACGTTTTATCGAAACGATATTAATGCCGCTGGCAGATGTTTTTTCGCATTTGCGAATTGTTTTGGAACATATCACCACTATCGATGCTGTGCAATTTATCGAAAATGCATCTTCCAAGTTAGGGGCTACGATCACCGTTCATCATTTGCTGTTAAACCGAAATGATATGCTAGCCGGAGGACTTCGGCCGCATTATTATTGTTTACCTATTTTAAAAGCGCGGCGTCATCAGGAAGCATTGCAAAAAGCAGCCGTCAGCGGCAACCCGCATTTCTTTTTAGGAACCGACAGTGCGCCGCATCTGCGATCACAAAAAGAAAGGGACTGTGGCTGTGCAGGGATGTTTAGTGCACCGGTGGCCCTTCCTTTGTATGCTGAATTTTTTGAATCGATGAATACTTTGGATAAGCTGGAAGATTTTAGCAGCACCTTTGGTTCGTGTTTTTATCAACGGCCAGTGAATAAAACCAAAATCACTTTGGTCAAAGAAGAATGGCAAGTACCGATGGAATATACCTCCACTCATCATGAAAGTATCGTGCCTTTGTATGCAGGAAAGACGCTGCAGTGGAAAGTCAAAGCATAAATAAATTCCCTTTTTTCAAAGGTAAAACTTATTAAGTACCCCATTACTACATGGGTGAACATTCATTTCGTGAATATTCCCGCGCGCTGCTTGTCTGCAACACGCCCTCTCCCGCGCCGCGTTGCGGCTTGCCCTCTCCCACTGCGTGGGAGAGGGAGAGGAAGAAACCAGGCAAATTCTATTGTTAAATCCCCTCTCTCGTATTAGTCAGAGAAAGAGAAAACAGGCAAATTCTGCTTTATCCCCTCTCCCTTTTACGGGAGAGGGCAAGCCGCAACGCGGCGCGGGAGAGGGTGCGCAGCACAGATATAGAAACCGCATCATCATTCAGATTAATTAACGTTAGCCTGCCGCCTCTTTTCAAGGAGAAGGTAAAATTTTCTGATAAAAATATGA